>CAMVLM010000005.1 GCA_947168335.1 uncultured Butyrivibrio sp.
ATATCATCTGAAAAAATTTCAAAGCCTCTTCTATAGCCTTTACCTTTTCTTCCGGACATCCCGGTTGTCTGCTATTTTCTGATTTTGGCTTATTATAGTTTTCACGTTCTATGATTCCATGCTTTTGCTTTACTTGCGCGATGTTCAGGTTTGTAACATGAAATCCGTAGTGTTCCTGCACCCATTCCTCAATTTCCTTGTATGTAGCCTTAGCTTCTGCACTTGTAAGATCAAGCTCGTCCATATCTACCTTTACGTTGATATGATGCTTTGCCTCATGAAGTTTGGACAATAAACATACCGTTTCAACGCTCCTGGTGAAAGGGAACATATCAACAGGTATTATTCTATCGGCTTTGTAGCCGTTCTTTGTAATAATCTCAAGATCCCTTGCCAGAGAATCAGGGCTGCAGGAAATGTAAACCACTCTGTCAGGATTCAGTGTGAACATGGAATTGAGGAAGACTTCAGTTGAGCCTGCACGTGGAGGATCCATAAATACCACATCCGCGTGATCTCCTGCTTCTGCCATCTGAACCATGAATCTGCTTGCATCATTTTCATATACGGTAACATTCTTAATTTCGTTTATTCTTGCATTTAATCTCGCATCTCTTACAGCGTCCTTATTCAACTCGACACTGATAACTTCGCCCGCTTTGTCACTGGCAATAATTCCGATTGTTCCGACACCGCAGTAGCAGTCAAGGACTGTTTCCTTTCCTGTAAGTCCTGCAAGCTCAACAGCCTTGGAATAAAGCTTCTCAGTCTGAACCGGATTTACCTGATAGAAGGATTTGGGAGATATTTTAAATTTTTTACCGCATACTGTGTCATAAATGAATCCGGGACCGTATATTGCTTTCTCTTTATCGCCCAGAATCATACTGGTGCGCTTGTCATTTACGTTAATAACAATTGTTGTTATCTCCGGATGTTCTTTTAACAGCGCTTTCACAAAATTATTCTTAGACGGCAGTATAGGAGAAGTAAGCACAAGAACGACCATTATCTCTCCGGTATTGTGACCGATTCTTATGAGCACATGTCTGAACAATCCATATCCGTTGTCTTCATCATAGGTCTTGATCTTGAAGGATTTGAGCATTCCTCTGATTGTTGCGATAATAGCATCCGCTTTTCTGTTCTCCAAAAGGCATTCTTCAACCGGCACAACATCATGAGTTCCTTCTTTATAGATTCCGGAAACTGCATTGCCTTTTCTGTCATGCGTAAAAACAGCATGCACCTTGCATCTGTAATGTTCCGGGTTCTCCATTGGCATAAAAGCCTCAACTTTGCCATATTTACCGATGAGCTTGGTCACTCTCTCATGCTTTATCTCAAGCTGTTTTTTGTATGGAGTATCAATCATCTGACAACCGCCACATTTCTTTGAATACGGACACCTGCTCTTTTTCTTTACTTCACTTTTTTTTACTGTTTTTTTCTCCATGATTCCTACCTTTAATACAAAACTACAATTTCAAAAGACTAAAAACCCCCGGAACAGCTCTGCCCCGGAGGTTGAAATTACTTCTTTTTGTCCTTTTTATCTTTTTTCCTGTCGCCAAAATCCCTTAGCTTGATATTTTCAAGGCCGGAAACAAGCTCTCTGGCACGATCTACATCCTGTCTGTTAATCCTGATAGTACATAAAATCTTGTTCTTGTTTCCTCCGAATATGCGTTGTAAAAAGGACTGTTCCTGCCAGTCTATAAAATATGAAATTCTGTTTGCAAGAAAGCGCTCCTCAAGAATTTTCTTACTTTCCTCAGAGTACACTCTGCAAAAAGACACCTCATTATTAAAAACCTGATCGTCCTGAATAATCGATGACATAACGAATCAAACCTCTTGCTTTCACAAATGTTTCCAAATCATTGTACAATAACCCAATCTGTTTTGTAAATAATCCAAAAAAGCTTTAACGGTATTGTTTTTACCGATAAAGCTTTTCTGATTAATATTTAGTTACTCCAAATGAATCAAAAACACATTTTCTGAAGCTCATTAGATCATCGAAGATACCATCCGCTATCATTTGTGCTCCAAGATTTCCAATGGCAGTAGCTTCACCGGGACCGGCGTAAATAGTCTTTCCTGTTTCTTTAGCTGTGAGTCTGTTAAGATAATCTGCATTTGATCCACCGCCAACAATGTTTATTGAATCAAAGTGCTTACCTGTAATCTGCTCGATCTCTTCTGCTGCTTTCCTGTAACATACAGCGAGTGATCTGTAAATAACTCTTGATATTTCCCAGGGAGTTACAGGTACAGTCTGACCGGTCTTCTCACAAGCTTCCTGAACCGCCTTTATCATAGAGGCCGGTGCAAGAAACTCAGGTGAGTTGGCATCTACAACAGATGTTATCTCAGCCTCTTTGGCCTTTTCACACAAATTTGCAAAAGAATAGTCATCTTCAGAAGATTTACCCGGATATTCATACCCCTGTTCAAATTCCTTTTTCACAGACTGAATCATCCACAATCCCATGATATTTTTAAGGAATCTGTATCTGTAATCATATCCACCTTCGTTGGTAAAATTAGCATGTCTTGCAGCTTCGCTGCAATCAGCTTTCTCAGCTTCGCATCCAAATAATGACCATGTACCGGAGGAAATATAAAGCACATTATCCGATGTACTCGGAACACTCATAACAGCTGATCCTGTATCGTGTGTGGCAGGAAGAATAACCATGCAGTCATATCCTACCTGCTTTTGAATCTCTTCTTTAAGATTACCAACTTTTGTTCCGGGCATGGAGAGCTTTCCGAATAATCTCTCGGGAAATCCCAGTCTCTTTATAAGCTCAATGTCCCATTCCTTTGTCTTTGGATCAACAAGCTGCCCTGTTGTGGCATTTGTGTATTCCTGCTTCTTTACTCCCGTGAGAAGAAAATGGAAGTAATCAGGGATCATAAGAAGGCTTTCTGCTTTATCGAGAATTTCAGGCTCCTTAAGCTTTAATGCTTCCAGCTGATATATGGTATTGAATATAGCTTTCTGTATACCGGTTCTTTCATACAGTTCATTTTCAGGAACTGTCTTATAAACCTCTTTATCAATATCAGTTGTTCTGTCGTCTCTGTAGGCATATGATTTACCGACTTTTTCATCATTTTTATCAAGAAGCACATAATCAACACCCCAGGTGTCAATTCCCATGGAAACAGGTATCTTGCCCATTTCGCTGCACTTTTTCATGCCATTTATTATTTCTTCAAAAAGCCTCTCTGTATTCCAAACCTTATGGCCATCCTCTTCATCCATGCCATTGTAAAAGCGGTGGATTTCTTCGTAGGATATCTTCCCGTTCTCCACCCTTCCAAGTATATGTCTTCCTGATGATGCCCCTATATCAACAGCAAGATAATATTTGCTATCACCCATTGTTAACCTCCGACTACTTTTTAGCGCTCGCCTATGATGTCGCTCTTCTTTTCATAAAGGCAGTCTTCATTAACCTTGATTCCAAAGGGCTCGTTAAGTGCTCTGAAATCATCAGGCTGAATTGTCTGTCTCTTTTTGTTGGTCATGGACATAACCTTAACCAGCACTTCTGCAGCCTTCTCAACTGTGTGCATAAGTCCGAAGGTAATATCGAAATCAGTTCCGCAGGCAAACATTCCGTGGTGTGCCCATATAGCAACATCCTGTCTCTTCATGATCTCTGATGTTGCTACAGCGATCTCTCTGCCGCCGGGAACCATCCAGCCCACTACGCCGATTCCTTCAGGGAAAACAACAGGGCACTCTGTTGCCATCTCCCAGATTTCTCTTGTAAACACCTCACCATCAAGAGGAAGAACAAAAGTAAGTGCTATTGTATTTGCAGGATGACAGTGATAAACAACTCTTATCTCTTCATTTCTTGCCTTGCATACTTCAAGATTCATAAGATGTGAAGGAAGCTCTGATGTAGGTCTTCCACCATTTACAAGTCCCCACTGAATCTGGTACTTTTCGCCTTTATCATCAACTTTAATGATGCAGATGTTTGCAGCCGGATCTATTTCCACATTCCTGAAATACTTTCCGGAGCCTGTAACCATGAAGTACTCACCTGCAAGTCCGGGAACGGAAGTGCCTATTTCCTTCCACTCTCCGTCTTCCTTAAGCTCATCCTTTACCGATGCAATCTCATCATTCTTAATACGATAACTTAAGTTACCGCCATTTCTTTCATGCCATCCCTGATAAAATCCATCCACGCACATACGGCAAAAGCCCTTGGCAAATTCAGAATCAAGTACTCTCATTTTATAATCTCCTTTTATACCTTAAAAAATTTTATACTCTCTTTTTAAGAACATCATTCTCGTATTTAATGCATTCATCAAACCAGTTATCTTCTGTGGGAACGCCAAGCTTCTCGCAGTAATAATCCCAGACATCGCCTACAGGCATCATCTTGATGCGCTCCTGAAGTGACATAAGTTCAGTAAAGTTCCTGTCATTCTGAAGCTTCGCAAGCTTATCGTTAGGCTGAAGCTCTGCATTAAGAAGTGCCTTAAGGAAATTACGCATACCGTTTGTCCAGGCTGATACTCTGTTTATACTTGCATCAAAATAATCCATTCCGATAAAGAAACGGTCAGGTCCGTTCTTGACGATTTCCTGAGCAATTTCCTTTGCATCATCATTGTAAATAACTACATGATCTGAATCCCAACGAACAGGCCTTGTTACATGAAGTGCCATCTTATCATAGAACAGAAGCATTGCAGAAAGTTTGTCAGCAACGTTCTCTGTAGGATGGAAGTGGCCTGAATCGATAAGGCACATAATATCGTTCTTAGCCGCATAGTTTAAGTAGAACTCCTGTGATCCTACTGTCATTGACTCAAAGCCGATTCCAAATACCTTGGACTCAACCGCAACATATACCTTGCTTCTGTCATAATCAGTTGCCAGAATCTGATCAAGTGAATCCTTAAGTCTCTTTCTGGGACTTAATCTGTCTGCCGGAACATCCTTGAAGCCATCGGGGATCCAGATGTTCATCATGCAGGGAACTCCTGTCTCAGTTGCAAAATACTCAGAAATCTTAAGACATGCGATGCAGTGATCTATCCAGAATTTTCTGATACTCTCATCCTCTGAAGAAAGCGTTGCATTTTCAGCCTTGGGATGACTGAACATTGTAGGATTAAAATCAAGACCTATTCCATGTTTCCTGGCAAAGTCAACCCATGCCTTGAAATGTCTGGGTTCAAGCTTATCGCGGTCAACCCACTCACCATTTTCAAACACTGCGTAGCTTGCATGAAGGTTAAGCTTATGCTTACCCGGAACAAGTGTGAATACTTCATCTATATCCTGCATAAGCTGCTCGGGTGTTGTTGCCTTGTAGGGATAATTACCTGTTGTCTGAATACCACCGGAAAGAGGTCCTTTCTGATCGAATCCAACAACATCATCACCCTGCCAGCAGTGCATGGACAGGCTGATCTTGGAAAGCTCATCAATTGCCTTATCTGTATCAACACCAATTTTTGCATAACGCTCTTTTGCAGCTTCATATCTCTCTTTAACTGTCATTTTTTATACCTTACCTTTCTTAATTCCCTCACCGGGGACCCAATACATTTTTCGATAATCTAATGCTATAACATGTATCCGTAATAATTAAGGTCTGTAAAAAAATAAAAAAGCGTCCTTTCTTGCAATTAAACTTTCCTGATGCTAGAGTTAACCTTATAAGAAAAACACTGCAAAACCGGAGGCTTTATGAACAGGGAACTGCTAAGCAAACTATCTCCAATTACCGAAGAAGAACGCGCTCATTTGGATGGAAAAAAAACTATTAACAGGGCGCTTTATTACAGCAAGGATCCTACAGGTTCTTCCGATGACGAAGTTGATTCCGCAAGGGTCCTTAAAAACGGCCGTCTTATAGACATGCGCCCCCATGTCCGCTTCGTGCACTTTCCCAGGCACACCCACAATTATGTCGAATTCATTTATATGGTACAGGGTTCCACCAGACATATAGTGGACAATCAGGAAATACTACTGAAGGAAGGTGATCTACTTTTCCTGAACCAGCATGCCATTCAGGAGATTTATCCTGCAGGGGAAAATGATATTGCCGTGAATTTCATGATACTTCCTGAGTTCTTTGATGTAGTGCTTCCCATGATGGGAAATGAGGCTAACTCCCTTAGGAACTTTCTGGTTAGCTGTCTGACCAGAAAAGGAATGCAGGGCAACTTTCTCTATTTCAATGTATCCGATGTGGTCCCTGTTCAAAATCTTATGGAAAACCTTATATGGAACATGCTTGAGTCTGAACGGAACAGCAGAACCCTTAATCAGATTACTGTTGGTCTCCTTTTTCTGAATCTGATGAACCACACAGATCTTATCAATGTTTCCAAAAACTCCTATGAACAGGAGATTGTTCTCAATGCCTTAAGGTATATTGATACAAAATACAGGGATGCATCACTAAAGGATCTGGCTGAATCAGAAGGCATAGATGTTTATACTATCAGCAGAATACTGAAAAGAGAAACAGGCAAAAACTTTAAAGAGCTCCTTCAGGCAAAGCGCCTTGACCGTGCATGTATGCTGCTTGCAAGATCTGAAGCCCCCATCTCCGATATCGCAGTATCCGTGGGATATGACAATACCAGCTTTTTCCATAGATTATTCAGACGAATATACGGCTGCAGTCCCAGGGAATACAGGCTGTCCGAAAAAGCGCAAACTTTTACACATAGTTAATAGTCTTTATCATCTTTTCATTTGTGTTTTTGAATCTTTTGGTATAAAAATTAATTAGAGATACTATGTAATCAGCAAGGATGCTGTTTTCGGGGCAAGTCCCTAAGATCAAAGGAGTGATGTCTATGGGAATAAACGTTGATATGGATTATTCCACCTTATTCAGCAGTATGTCTGCCGGAAGTTCATCATCCGTCAATTACTTATCGAATTTATCAGGAATGCTTTCTGATTATGCTTCCATCAGAGATGGTAGTTATGGGAAGCTTGTTTCTGCATACTATAAAAAAGTAGGCAATGATGATACTGTTTCTGCAGAGGAAAAAGAGTCAAGAAAAGCCGAATCAAGCGCTGCAAAATCGGCTGCCGCTGAGAAAAAACAATACTCTTCAATCGCAGCCTCAGCCAAAAGCCTCGGCGCTGATGCCGACAAACTGATGGCAGAAGACTCAAAATCCATTTTTAATAAAACCTGGCAGAATACTACCGACAAAGACGGAAACGAATCCAAAGTATATGATTATGACACTTCCAAAATAATGAGTGCAGTATCCGGGATGGTTAAGAATTACAATAATATCATAGCCTCCTCTTCAGACATTTCTGATGTTACTACCGATACCAGAGTATCCTATATGACAAAGCTTTCGGGCTCCTACAAAAATGAGCTGTCTTCTATCGGAATCACCGTAAATGATAACGGAAAGCTTTCTCTTGATAAGGATAAAATGAAGGCTTCGGGCATGGAGGCGGTACAAAATGTATTGGGCGGAAAAAACGGATATGCTTATAAAATTTCATCAGCGGCATCCCTGCTTGAAAACTCAGCAACCAAGGCAGCATCCAACGGTTCCACCTACTCAGCTTTTGGAAATCTGAAGAATGATTATTCTTCAATCCTTGATTCGTTTATCTGAAAAAAACTATAAAAAGAGGCACTGCTTCGATCAACCGAAACAGCGCCTCTTATTTTTTCCTTTTATTTTCCTTCACTGATTTCTTTAACTTTATCAGAATACTTAACTCTGAAAATTCTTCTGAGTGACTCATCTATGCGGTCCTCAGATATTGTTCCATTCTGAACAGCTGAAAGCACTCCGTTATATGCTTCTTCAAAATCAGCTGGCTGATTTATCATATCAGCACCTGCCTGTATGGCCTGTACTGCAGCATCTGCTGAAGAATAATCTGTCAGATCTGATAAAGTATCTGTTATTATTACTCCATCAAACTGAAGATTTGATCTTAAAACATCGCTCATTACCCTGGAACTCAGGCAGGAAGGTGTATTATCACCGGTTAATCCTGACGAAGGAGCAGTACATACCATAACCATATTTGCACCTGCATCAATGCCTGCTTTAAAAGGAGCAAGAGCTTCGCTCATTGCCTCTTCATCCTGTCCGGAATCTGTGGTCTGAGGGAAGAACTCCAGACAGGCAGAAACTCCATAGGACTGAAGTCCCGAAACTGTCTGTGAAACCATCTCTGAAACCACCTTTGAATCTGTTCCAAAGCTGTTGCTGTTCTCTGAAAGGTTTGCACTTATACCCATATCGAGATTAAATCCAAACCCGATCATGTACTTTGCCAAATTAGTTGCTGTATCAAAGGCAACCTTAGAATCACCTGTTGCAGCTATTTCAGAAGGAGATGCAGGTATTTCCATTGAAAGAGCACTTGCTATATGGCTTCCCTCTCCACCTGTTTCTGATGCAGCTATAAAAAGTGGATATTTACTCATAGATGCTGTGGTTGTAAGCATATCTGTGAGCTGACCGGAATCCTTGGCATTCTTGGATGTATAGAATACACCTCCAACCGCTCTTGATGATAAAGCATCCTGTGTTGCAACTCCGGCCTTGATTACTGCATCGGAACCCGTGAGCTGTTCAGGTGTTACCATAAAAAGCCCTGCAACCTTATCCTCCAAGGGCATCTCAGAAATACAGGTATTTACTATGCTGTCAAGCATATCCTCTGTACTGGATACCTCTGCCTCGGTTACAATCTGCTCGGGAGATGCAACCGCTGCCGGCTCTGCCTCTACCCTGGCCTTCTCCAATGAAGCCTCATAGGCTGCTGTCTTGGCCTGAATAACCTTGCCGACTTTACCGGCACCATAGCCCACAATTCCTATTGCTGTAAGCGCTACTGCCCCCGCCATTGAATATGCAATTATCTGGCTTCTGACCCTGCGCTTTCTTCTGATCTCACGTCTGTCTTCTCTATCTGAATGTCCATTAGACATATTCTCTCTCTCTTCCATACTACCTCCCAAGAATAACCCGCCTTAAAAGAATTTAAAGCATTCCTATTCCCATTTTTACCCTCATAAAACCCCGAAAGTCTGATGAACCGATAAATCCAGGCTCTTAACCCCTACCCGGATCTATTACTTTCCAAACAAAATTATACCATATAAAGACCACTAATTCTATATATTATGTTTCAGTATAACCACTAAATCTTGTGTTTTTCCCCCGCAAAGCACCTTCTGCAGTAAAATAAATTTTTACTATAATTACTCACAACCAAACTAAATTAACGCAAAAATGACTTAAGGGCGAATGTATCGATACTTCATTCGCCCTTAAGTCATCTTGAATTGTGATTCATTGTCCAATGGACTTACCTCCAAATTCTCAACCCTGCTCTTTCCATTAACTCTTGCACTCGTATGCTGTGACGGTTAGCTCGACGGCTATATCCTTCGCCACTATGTCATGTACTTGAACTTGTTGTGGTGGAATTCACTATTGTTGTGGTTAAAACTAAATTGCTCGGTGGACTGTACCTTCCTTTCCGAAACTAATAAAAACTGTTTTTTTTACTAAAGCTTAAGTTCCCTTTGGACCGTACCTGCCTTTCTTTCAGCCACCTACTGAAGTATTTGGTTTGTTTCTCGTTTGTTTATAATCAAAGTATAACCATGATCATTTAATTTGTCAATACATTTTTTAAATTTTTCAATTACTTTTTGTTAACTCTCCCATTATTAATCGTTTTTCTGATAAATTGCGTTTAATAGATATATTATATATACAATTCAAAATACCGTTTCTAAGTCTTATATTAGTCCGCTACCCTGATCTTCATGAGATGACCACAAGATATAGATAAAAAGAAGCCATTCGGCACTATTTACCGAATGGCTTCGAAATAAGTTTCTGGCTTACAAAAATTTAAATTTTCGATCAGATAAGAGGGTATTTTTTTGTTAATTCGTCAATTATTGCTCTTGCTTCGTCGTTCTTTTCACCCTTACCTTTTATTACGATTGCGATCGCTTCTGCAATGCGATCCATGTCATCTTCCTTCATTCCACGAGTTGTTACAGCAGGAGTTCCAAGTCTGATACCGCTTGTAACAAAAGGTGACTGCTTCTCGTTGGGAATTGTGTTCTTGTTAGCAGTGATATGAGCATCATCAAGCCAGTTCTCAACATCCTTACCTGTGAGATCAAAGTTTGTAAGATCGATAAGCATAAGATGATTGTCTGTTCCGCCTGAAACGATCTGAACGCCTCTCTTCATAAGACCTTCGCTGAGTGCCTTGGCATTCTTAACGATCTGCTTCTGATACTCTGTAAATTCAGGTGTAAGTGCTTCTTTAAAGCATACGGCCTTAGCTGCGATAACATGCTCAAGAGGACCACCCTGAATTCCGGGGAATACTGCCTTGTTGAACTTGAACTTATCCTGAGCAGCCTGATTCCAAAGAATAAGTCCGCCTCTGGGTCCTCTAAGTGTCTTATGTGTTGTTGTTGTTACAACATCAGCATAAGGGAACGGGCTGGGATGAACACCTGCTGCCACAAGACCTGCAATATGTGCAATATCAGCCATAAGAACTGCACCGCAGGCATCAGCAGCTTCACGGAATTTTGCAAAATCTATAACTCTGCAATAAGCTGACGCACCGGCAATTATAAGCTTGGGCTTGTGCTCCTTGGCAAGACGGATAACTTCGTCATAATCAATGAATCCGTTCTCATCTACACCATAAGCAACAACATTGTAATATGTACCTGATATATTAGCCGGGCTTCCGTGTGAAAGATGTCCGCCCTGGCTCAGGTTCATACCAAGAATAGTATCACCGGGCTGTAAAAGAGCAAACTGAACAGCAAGATTAGCCTGCGCACCTGAATGAGGCTGCACATTTGCATAATCACAGTGGAAAAGCTCCTTAGCTCTGTCTCTTGCGATGTTTTCAACTTTATCAACTACCTGACATCCGCCGTAGTAACGTTTTCCGGGAAGTCCTTCCGCATATTTATTTGTAAGCGGGCTACCCATAGCCGCCATAACAGCCTTACTAACCCAGTTCTCAGATGCAATCAGCTCAATATGATCGTTCTGACGCTGCATCTCCTCCTCAATAAGTTCTGCGATATCCGCATCAACAGTTCTCAACTCTTCCAATGAATACATTGCCGTCGTCCTCTCTTGGTATTTTGCCAATTTAATGTGTTAAAGTATCGGAAAGTATAATAGCATATAATATAATCCTAGTCAAAAGAAAATATGCTATACTAATCAATAGTTTTATTTCTTAGGAGCATAGTATGTTTTACTGTATTGTAAACCCATCTGCCAGATCCGGAAATGGCAAGAATATTTATAGTCTTTTTGAGGAAAAATGCAAAGCCAGAGGCATTCCATATAAAGTTGTTTTTACCAAAGGTCCGGGACACGCCATGAGCGTTGTACGAAGACTGACAGGTGATACTCATCACCAGCCGGATGAACCGATTAACATAGTGGTAATGGGTGGCGACGGAACATTAAACGAAGTTGTTTCCGGAATAGAAGATTTTGACAAAGTGCGTCTCGGAGTCATTCCTTTGGGATCAGGCAACGATTTTGTCAGGGATATGAATCTTCCCAAGGATAAAAATGAACTTCTGGACATAATTCTTCAGGGAAACGTTGTCAGACAGATTGATGTGGGAAATATTCATTACAACAACATGACAAAAAACTTCTCCAGACTCCACGACGAACGCATCAATCCCGACAGACGCTTCGATGTAAGCTGCGGAATTGGTTTTGATGCTGCGGTCTGCGAAGAGGCACTTTCCTCAGGAACAAAAAATATTCTTAATAAGCTGGGGCTTGGCAAGCTGACCTACGGTTCAATAGCCATAAGACAGATTGTAAAAGCAACTCAGCCATCCTGCGATATTACAACAGATGACGGCCAGCATATACATATCGACCATTTCATCTTCGCAGCAGCCATGATACATCACTACGAAGGCGGTGGTTTTAAATTTGCGCCCGATGCAGATCTGTCAGACGGATATTTCGAGCTGGTTGCAGGAGGTGACATGAGCCTTGCTCATACATTCAGGGTCCTTCCTCTTGCATACTTTGGCAGACATTACGGCCAGAAGGGCATATACCATATCAGGGCAAAAGAAGTAACCATAACCACTGAAATCCCGCTTTGGGTGCACACAGACGGTGAGGTTTTGTTAAAATCCGATTCTATTACCCTCTCCTGCCTGGAAAAGAAGCTAAATATGTTATTGTAAATAATTACTGATTTTTATTTTTTTTTAATACTTTTTTATGCAGTTTTATATTTGATATTTTGCAGCAGCTGCGCTATATTACATCATGGTAGGCAAATTTGTTTTTTATTCAAAATAAGGTGTATTTTTATATGAAAAAGAGACTATCAGATTATCGTAAGTCTTGGACTGCAGAAAGAATCGAAGAGACTATCCGCTGTCTGATTCCCGTTGCTATATATGCGGTTATATATCTCACCTGGTTCTTTCACCTTGAAGGTACCAAAGCCTTACATTATTCAGAAATACATACCGCTTTAGATGACAAAATACCTTTCCTTGAAATATTTGTAATACCATATTTCGGATGGTTCCTGTATTGTTCCATTTTCTTCTTCTATTTCCTGCTTAGCTACGATTTAGAAGCATTTTTCAAAAATGCAGCATTCTTCTTTATCGGAATGACTTCGTTTTTGGTAATCTCATCAGTCTGGCCTAACATTCAGTATTTAAGGCCTGAAGTGATGCCCAGGGACAATATTTTTACTCACATGATCGCACATCTTTATCTTACAGATACGCCCACTAATTTGTGGCCCAGCATTCATGTGTACAACTCAATCGGAACACACATCGCTATAGCAAACTCCGACCGTTTTGGCAAGAAGTTTAAATTTGCCTCATTGGTTTTCAGTATTTCAATAATACTATCCACAATGTTCATCAAGCAGCATTCAGTAATTGATGTCCTCGGTGGTATCCTGTTTGCAATAGCAGCCAATCTTCTGGTATACAGATCAGATATTATGGTTAATTACTACAACAGATATAAACAGCGTGTGGATGCGCGCAGAGCAGCATAAAAACAACCCGGTTCGTTATGAACCGGGTTTTCTTTTGTCCAAATATTTAAATCAGTTGAAATTATAAAGTCTCTGAGCAAGCTTGTATCCTGCAAGAGTAATCTTACGTCCGCCCTTTCCGGGAAGGTATACAAAAACACCCTCGATTCTGTAACGGAGCTTGGCATAAAGAAGCAGGCTTCTGCTCTTAATATACTTCATAAGTTCTTTTCTCTTTTCAAGATTCTCCTGGGTACCTGAAGCAATCATAAGGATTGTAGATATCGCAGTAATGATCTCAAGATAGTTGAACATGTAGTGATAGCGCTTGGAATTTGATCTGATCATTCCAATATTCTCAACATAATAATCAACCATAAGCTTGTTGACTCTTACCTGCTGGTCAAGTCTGGAGATCATAATCTCCTGATTAACTGACTGATCTGCTCTGCCAATGTAGTAATAATAGAAATTAACATCCAGATAGTACATCGTCTTTACAAACGGCAGCGGATTGAATACATAAATGTTATCAACATAGAATGTATGCTCAGGAAGCTTAAGGCCACAGTCTCTGAGAAGCTTTGTTCTGAAAATAACAGAATGCATCAGAAGGTAATGTCCGATGGAAATCCTCTTGATATCATCCCAGGTAAAAAGCTCCTCGATGGGGAACATGCGGTTATAACGCATAACCTTATGTCTGTCCTCACCTTCCTTGTTATATACAAAGTTGCTAATGAGAAGATCAAGTCTCTCACTACCTGCCACGAAATCCTCCAAAGTGGTAAGGATCTTGCGATAAGCAACTTCTTTTACCCAGTCATCTGAATCTACAACCTTGAAATAAAGTCCAGTTGCAGCTTCAAGTCCTGCATTTACCGCTGATCCATGTCCACCGTTCTTCTTATGTATTGCACGAACAATTGTAGGATACTTTGCAGCATATTCATCTGCGATTTCAGCAGTTCTGTCTGTTGAGCCATCATCAACGACAAGTATCTCAACATCCTCTCCTCCAACAAGAAGAGATTCAATACATTTACCCATGTAATCCTGAGAATTATAACAGGGCACTGTAATACTCAATAATTTCATCTTTTTTCATATCTCCATTTCACTGACGAAGTCTTGTCACTTCAAATCTCTGTTTCGTAATAAGGCATTCTCTGAGTTCACTACAACGCAGATCCGGATCATCCCCCGGAATCTCGGTATCTATCGCCATAGCCATGACGTCAATCATTTCGTTGGTCACAACAGGTCTGATCTGATTCAGAACTTCAAGCCTTTTGGTGCTGGAATCCGCATCAAGGAATTCTACAACAAGAGGATTCATACCAAATTCCTCTGCCTCCTCCTCGATGGTTCTGTTCATGAAGTCACCTGTGTTAGGCTTATCCTCAGGTTTAAAGATAGATTCCTTTTCACGATACTCCGCTTCTTTGTTGCCGGTTTCAGCCAGAAAAGGAGCGAATCCTTTTTTATCCTGCTCTTTATCTTCTTTAATTTCAGGTGAAAAACGCTCAAATCTCATTTTCTGATCAGCGTTTGGATATTTCTTTTTATCCACTTCTGAAACAAACTCAGCAAGAGGTCTGCAATATACGGTATACTCTCCGTATAAAGCCTGGTAAACCACTATCTCTTCTCCAGTATCGGCATCCCTGGCAATGGTTATGACCTGATATTTTCCGCCTTTAAAATGTCTGTATAGCTCTTGTGGTAACGGTTTTCGCATGTTTCATGCCCCCTTCGCTTTTAGCATTATATCACATAACTTTCTATCTTGCTGATGATTTAACTATGATCATCTCAACACTGATAGTGTTGTTGAGTTTTCCGCTTTTTACGGCAGCATCGCTGTCGAGGCACATATCAAGTGCAGCTTTCAGATTCTCATAGGAGTAGTTTTTTACCCATCCTATGTACTTACTGGCAATAAAAGGTGGCAGTCCGATAGCTGAAGCAACTTCGCCGCTCTTCCCTCTGTCGGTAAGTTCCTTGGTAATAAGCAGCAGATTGAACTGCCTTGCGATCAGGGCAAGTATCTGCTCAGGAGCCGTTTTAAGTGCAAGCAGATCATAATAGATATCCATGGCCTTCTTACGGTCCTTAACCACAATCGCATCTGTCATCTCAAAGATCCTGCTGGTCAGCCAGTTGGCACAGACCGCATTTATATCCGCTTCTGTGATAACATCCCTGTCCATACAATAACTGACAAGCTTCTCCATCTCATTTACAAGATTGGACATATCAGTTCCCACTCTGGTCAAAAGATATGCAATCGCCCTTGGCGATATCCGCTTTTTCTCAGCGCCAAGCTTCGATACTATCCACTTGGACAACATGGTTTCATCAGGTGTATCACAACTGATATCAAGGCCCATCCTGTGTACTGCCTTATACATATCCTTACGTTTATCTACCGCTGATTCCACAAACAAAAAAGCGGTAGTCTCAGAAGGCTTTTTTAAATAATCGGCAAGCTCGGGACATCCCTGCTTGAAAAATCCGCTGTTTTCAATAAGAATAACCCTTCTTTCAGCAAAAAAAGGAAGAGTCTCAGCCATATCAATTATTTCCAAAGGATTAAGCCCCGCTCCCTCATAGTAGGAAAGATTCATCGAATCTGCACCTCCAAGAAGAGCCTTCTTCAGTTTTTCCTTATTCTGTATACGAAGATACGCCTCATCCCCATAAACCAGATAACAGGGTTTAAATGTGGAATTAGCTATATCTTCATTTATCTGTCTCTGCTTTACAGGATAATCACTAGTCTTTTTTGGTGCCATAATTAATACAATACCCCAATGCCCTTGCCTGTCTCTTACAACATGTTGTATTATAACATATTATGAGCTTAAACTAACATCTATATATGCTTTCATATAAAGAGCAGGGAGGAAAAAATGTTAAAACAGGTATCTATCTACGCAGAAAACAAGAAAGGATGCTTTCAGAACATCACAGGCATTCTCAGAAAAAACGACATCAACATCCTTGGAAGTGTCACTAACGATTCCGCTGAATACGGAATAATCCGCATGGTGGTTTCAGAGCCCGAGAGATGTATCGAGGTTTTAAGAGCTGCCGATTATATATGCAAGACGACTCCCGTTCTTGCCATTGAATGTCCCGATGAAGTCGGTGCATTTGACAAGATCCTGAAATCACTTTACGAAAGCAATATAAACGTTAACTATACTTATCTGTCATTCAACCGTGAGTCAGGCCTTCCCATTATGGTCATGAACACAGATGACATCTATGCTGTGGAGAACATCCTTGTAAACAAGGGCTACACTTCAGTTTCCGAAGACTAATAAAAAGAATAATAAAAAAAGACGAAGGCTTGGAGGGATCTCCTCAAAGCCTTCATCTTTTTTGATATATGTTATTTTTCATACCCACTTTTTCCGGCCGAGACAAGGCCAACTGCAAATATAAGACAGATTGCAATTTCGACTCCGGTTATAAATGTTCCGGAATCATTGTCTCTTTTTTCCCCAAGTACTTCCTGTTCCTCATCCTCGCTCTGTTCATCTCCACAAGAAGCACTTCCAGAAGCAAGTTCACATGCCACTTCAGCTGTTGCCCCATGAGCAATCATCGGCGCCAAGCAGGGGGTACACAGCAGAAGCAATAGTGACAGGATTGCCTCCGCAAATAGTTTTTTCATAATTTTTCCCCTCAAATCAATAAAAAAGCAACTCATGATTTGATTATATATTATTATTTGTTATTGATGTCCACCAAGAATGAATTATCTCACACAAAACTCGTACTTGACAGCAAAAAGTTTCCATGAAATGCCGCTAATTCAAACTATTTTAACAAGTTCCAAAACATTTTTTCCTACAGCATAGTTTCCTATGCCAAATTTGTCTTTTACAGGAACGATTGCTTCTATTGATGAATTAGCCTTCAGATATATCTTTTCAAAGCCCACAAGCTGCAGATAATCAGCCATTTCATCAGGAAGTCTGTAAACCTGAATAACCTCCGTTGCATCAAAATCACTGTTATTCTTCAGTGTCAGCTTCACTTCTCTCATTCCCGAATTATATGAAGTATTTGAAACTTCAAAATCAGAATATGAAAGTCCGTAACCGAAGGGGAACTGAACCTTGATATTTTCCCTGCATGTATATCTGTATCCTATATGGAATCTCTCGCGATAATGTACCATGTTTTCATCGCCAAAATCTCCCACAGAAACTCCTGAGCAATCCTTTTCAGAGTAATAGAAAGTCTCCGGCAGACGGCCACTGGGATTTACATCTCCTACTATAACTTCGGCCAGTGCACTTCCGCCTTCCATTCCGTTGTAATACATAAACAGAAGAGCCTTGCACTTATCAATCCAGCGTGACATGTTGATGCAGCCACCGCCGATCAGGGCAACAATAGTATCCGGACGTTTTTCAAGCAAAGCTTCGATAAGCTCATTCTGCTCATAAGGAAGCTCTATATCTCTTCTGTCAACTCCTTCAGAATCAATATCATGATTAAGTCCGCCAACAAAAATAACATAGTCATAATCACCGCAGGCATTAAGCGCTTCATCTCTGAGTTTTGCTCTAAATTCCTTCAGTTCTTTATCAGCGTCTGTTCCGTCCTGCTGTTTTCCACCACCGTTTTCAAGACTGAGCTCCTGCCAGTTGGTTCCGTTATCTACAGCATTGGAATCAGGTTTACTGCAATAGCCCCTGATGTAATCAAACTTTGTGCCTCCGCCAACTCTGCTCTTAAGGCCCATAAGCGGTGAAACCTCATAAAGGGCCTTTATCTCAGCGCTTCCACCGCTGTTGGAATGAATCCTGTTGGCATTTTCTCCTATGATAAGAACTTTCTTATCCTTGATTGCGGGTCTTGTTACAGGCAGAATATTGTCATCATTTTTAAGGAGAATGACACTGCCTCTTGCTATATCAAGCACTTCTGCTTTTGAAGAAAAAGTGTTATAGGAAGCATCCTTTCTCTCCAGCCTGTCCTCTCCTATCATATTAAGTCGAAGCATCAGAATGAGGATTCTGATAACTTTTTCATCTATCAGTGACTCATCTATTTCTCCATCCTCAACCATTTTCTTAAGAGGATTAGCAAGCTTGTATTCATCAAAATCATTAGTAACTGACATCTCGCAGTCAATCGCTGCCTCTGCTGCCTCTTTTGTACCGTGAACAGCACCCCAGTCAGAAACAACAAAGCCCTGATAGCCCCATTTTTCTCTGAGTGTTTCATTCAGAAGAAATTTACTCTCACTGCAGAATTCACCGTGAATCTTGTTATATGCTGTCATGATACTGTAGGGATCTGCTTCATCTATGACATCTTTAAAGACCTGAAGGTAAAGATCCTCAAGTACGTCATCATCAATGTCCTCATCAACAAGAAGCCTGTTTGTCTCCTGATGATTAAGGGCAAAATGCTTAAGGCATGCGGAGACATCCCATGCCTGAACACCTTTTACATACTCGGAAGCAAGCTGCGCAGTAAGAAAGGGATCCTCACTGAAATACTCAAAATTCCTTCCACACAGCGGAGTTCTCTTAAGGTTTATTCCCGGTGCCAGCATGACATCTTTACCTCTTCCACGGGCCTCCTGTCCGAGAACATTTCCGGCACTGCGCGCAAGAGCCCTGTCCCAGGTAGCAGCAATGGCACTGTTGCAGGGAATATATGTAACATAGTCATCTGTATTGCCTACGTTTATCCATTCATCCGGATGAAAGTCAGCCCTTACTCCGCAAGGGCCGTCCGACATTACAAGCGGAGGAATTCCAAGTCTCGGAACACCTTTATTTTTAAACAATTCACCACCGTGAATCATTCCGATCTTCTCATCAAGAGTCATATCCTCAAGGATTTCCTCGGCCAAATATCTCAGTGTCTGAATACTACCTTCCATACTTCTTCCTTTCAATCAGCTCTTAAGTGTTTTGATTATATGAACATCCTTTGGAGCAATCTTATGCATACCTGCACCAAATTCAATTCCGTTAATGATCTCCATTCCTTCATCGTGAAGCTCGTATATTCCTTCAGAATCACCATGGTTAAGAATATAAAGGATCCTGCTGTCATCATCCTCTCGGCTTGTTACTTCAACATTTTCAGATGCATAAATAAGAGAATGTACTCCTGATTTTGAAAGCACTTCAGAAAGGAATGCAGTTCTGAAATCCTCATCAGAAGAAGTTGCTATGTAATATGCTCTGCCCTTTCCAAGTTTATTGCTGGTCACAACAGGCATTCCATGATAAAAGTCCTCTAAATATCCATAATCATCCACCATCTTTGCACCCTGAAGATGAATGATGTCGCAAAGGATTCTTGCCGGATAACGTCTTCCCTTGTAACTGAAGCTGTTTTCCTTATCAGGTGAAAATGCGTCTGTTTCCTCCACCCAGATTCCAAGGATATCCTTAAGTTTTCCGGGATAGCCTCCGGTTATGACAAGATCATTCTCCTGAACATAACCGCTGAAGAAACCTGTGATAAATGTTCCGCCATTTTCAACAAAGCTTCTTATTCTCTCATCAAGGTCACCCTTTAACATATAAAGTACAGGTGCAATGACAACTTTATATTTTGACAGATCAGAATCCTGTCCGATAATATCCACATTTACATTCATGTTTCTGAGAGACTCATAGTAATTACCCACAAGTTCTCTGTATAAAATATCCTTGCTGGGGCCTGCGGAATACTCAACCGCCCACCAGTTATCCCAGTCAAACATGATCGCAACATCAGACCTGGTTCTCATTCCTATTGTTGCATCCCCGATATCCCTGAGTTCCTTTCCAAGAGCAGCAATTTCTCTGAAAGTCCTTGTATCGGCTGTTCCCACATGTTCAATAACAGCGCCGTGATACTTCTCACAGGCACCTATACTCCTTCTCATCTGGAAAAACAAAACAGAATCCGCACCGTGAGCCATCGCCTGATAACTCCAGAGTCTCATGACGCCCGGTCTCTTAAGTGAATTATAGGGCTGCCAGTTGGTGACACTGGGAGTCTGTTCCATAAGCGCAAAAGGTGCTCCGTCCTTTATGCCACGCATAAGATCATGACTCATGGCAATTCTTGCAGGTGAATCATCCGGTGACGGATAGTTGTCCCATGAGACGAAATCCATTTTTTTAGCCCATTTAGCATAATCAAGCGGCTTGAAAAATCCCATAAGATTGGTTGTTACATTGGCATCCGGAATAACGCTTTTTACCGCATCCGATTCAAGACAGTAACATTCAAGAATGGCATCAGACATAAATCTTCTGTAATCCAGAGATATTCCCTGGAAATCAGTGTGGGCACGTCCCATGAATTCAAATTCTTCCGACAACTCGTTAGGCGCAACTATCTCGTCAAAATCATAGAATGTGTGTCCCCAGAAAGAAGTATTCCACGCCTTGTTTACATCATAGATACTCTTATATCTTTTCTCGACCCACTTTCTGAATGCGTTCTCACAGTTTTCACAGTAGCACTCTCCGCCAAATTCATTTGAAATGTGCCAGGCGATAATGTTTTTCTGGTTTTTGTAATGCTCTGCAAGCTTTTGTGCAAGCCTCTCTGCATACATACGATAAGTGGGACTTGAAGGACAGGAATTATGTCTTCCACCGAATTTTCTCTTTCGTCCCCTGTAATCAACTCTTAAAATATCAGGATGTCTCCTGGCCATCCACGCAGGATGTGCACCGGTGGAAGTAGCCATGATAATATTCATACCATTTTCTGTGACAAGCTTAACAATCTTATCAAGCCTCTCAAAATCATACTCATCTTCAGAGGGCTGTATGGATGCCCAGGAAAAAACATTCAAAGTAACAGTATCTATTCCTGCCTTTGCGAAAAGCTGCATATCCTCCTGCCAGATTTCCTCAGGCCACTGCTCCGGATTGTAATCTCCTCCGTATGGTATCTTTTTCAAATTTTCGTTCCAGCTCATACACTCTCCTTTATGATTCATTTATGCTCTGTTTTCTGAATTCTGCAGGGGTCATCCCCGCATGTTTTCTGAACTTTTTGCTGAAATAGTCGACGTCATTGTATCCCACAAGCTGAGCGACCTCATAAACCTTGTATTTTCCCTCGGATAAAAACTCCCTGGCCTTCTTGATCCTGCACTCATTCAGATAATAGTTGTAACCGGTACCTGTTGTTCTTGTAAAAAGACGTCCAAGATATCCGCTGTTATATCCAAACTGAGCAGCCAGATCCTCCAGAGTCAGAGGCTGCATATAATTTCTGTCAGTGTAGGAAATAATGTCATCGATAATATTTTCATTACTTGCATGCTCATGCAGTCTGCCTATCACCTTTACCATAATGTCCGTGACATACTGCATAATCTCATACAGGTAAAATCTGCTCTCTATAAATTCAATTATTCCGGCATGGGAATCAAAAAGATCTGACAGTTTAGGATACTGCTTGGTAAGCCTGTCCTTTAACTGAAGCAGGATCTCCGTGATATACAGGCACACATCTGAGCTGTCCATGTCCTGCGCTCTTATATGATCAGCAAGTTCTTCAAGAACATTTATCATTTTTGAATTGTTGCCGTTTATAACTGAATCAAATATCCTGTCGGAATAGTTCTTTAAGTCTTCTTTAATGGCATCCTTATCTTTAAGCTCCGGTATTATGTTTTTATCATCAGCCTCAGCAAAATGCACTCCTTCCTCGCAGAAAAACCTTCGTCTTGCAAGTTTGTTTGCCGCTTCGAAGGAAGAACTGATTTTCGCAGGATGGCAGACGATTTCTCCAAGAGTCATAAAAATCATATCCAGTGGGCTGTCTGACTCAATGGGTGCCTCTTTGTAATGTGAGATAAAATCCCTGAACCTTGCTATTGAAGCCCTGCCCTTAAGTAAAATACATTTATATCCTTCAGCCTCAGTAACCTCATATCCCTTCTCGTCAAGGAACGTTCCAAGCATCTTCGTCAGGCTGTAATCCCTGTTATCCATCTCGGAAGATGTCTGTTTCTTGGTGTTATAAGTCTCATAGATTACCACCTGGTATGTCGAATGATTCAGGTTCAACGCTTCAAGCTCTTCCCTTTGTTCATCAGACATATCAACATCAGAATCGGTCCTGTCAAAATAATTCCCCAGAAGAAGTTCTCTCACGACGACACTTTTGGCCTTATTCTGCATTTTCCCGGATTTGATATCTTCTCTGGCGCTCTGCTCTATTTCCTCTTTAATACGCTTAACCGTTTCGTATAATTCATCTTCATCAACAGGTTTGGTTATATAGTTTGTTACTTTGTTCCTTATGGCGTCTCTTGCATATGAAAAATCCGAGTACCCGGAAAGTATAATAAAATATCCGTTATATCCAAGCTGCCTAGCCTGCTTTATTACATCTATGCCGTGTATTTTGGGCATCTGCATATCCATTACAACCAGGGACGGCTGCAACTTCATTATTGCTGAAAGCGCTTCCTCACCGTTTGAAGCATCACCAATAATGGAAAATCCCAGCTCTTCCCAATCTATAATAAGCTTTATACCCTCTCTGATATTCTCCTCATCATCCGCAATTAGAACTGTCTGCACGCGGAACTCCTCCGTTTCATTTAGCATGGGCAAAACTCCCATTTTTGACTTTCAAAACCCGATTCAAAAATGAAAGTTTCCTTCAATCCCTTATATATGGATAATTTTACCATAGCACTTATTTATTATTACTTAAAAATAAGAAAAAAATACATAAACCGAAAATGAGCTGCGGCCATTTACAGGCCGCAGCTCCAAAGCTATTCAGATATCATTCAGCCATTGCTGCATCTTCTGCTGCTGCACGAAGTTTTGCTTCGTTTTCCTGGAATTCGATACACTGAGCATATCCATATTCCTCAGCCTGCTGGGTCATATCAGCTACGATTGAATCAAACTCTTCATCGGAGGATGCGTAGATTGCCTTCCATGAGTTGTCCTTTACGCATGTTGAAACCTGATCCCATACAACCTGGAGTTCATCTGAGCGAACACCACCTGTGTACATTGTTCCGGGTGAAAGGATGTAATCAAACTTATCAAGATACTCATCAACAGTATCAGCTCCTGCCCACTCTCTCCACTTCTTTTCAATATCTGAATTTGCCTCAGTGGAGAAGCTTGCCCAGTTACGATAGTTGAAAGTCTCACCGTTACTGTCAGGGTTAGGAGCATCAAGTGCCCATGTTGAATTGTTCATCTTGAATGAACCATCATCATATGTACCTTCATATCCGTTGCCCATCTCTGTTGAAATATCTGTCTTGCATGCAAGACCGGTCTCTGTAAAGCATGTCTTGCCGTTTTCATCATAGTACCAGCAAACATCCTTAGGACCATACTCGGAAATCATACGTCCTTCGGGAGTTGAAAGCCAGTTGATGATAGCCATGCAAAGCTCAGGATACTCTGTGTTTGCACCAATTGACCAGATTCTGTTTCCACCGTAAACATTAAGACCATAGCGGATAGGCTTAGCGTCTGCAGGCTTTACAGGATACATTGCTTTGCCACTTGCAAGGTGATCAGGTGTGTTGTAAAGCGCTGATCCCATGAAGTTGAAAACATTGAGGAAGGCTGTACCATTCTGATAATCTTCCTGCATTCCGTTGAATCCCTGAGTCTGTGAATCGGGATCAAGAAGTCCCATCTGATAGAGCTTGTTGTAGAACTTAAGTGCTGTAAGGTAAGGACCATTCTCCTCAAGAACAGGATGGAACTGTTTTGTTGAAGGATCATAAAGTCCAAGACCAAACTCATCATATCCGTAGTAAGCTGTTGCTGTGGACTTAACGAACATTACCATATCACCATCCCAGTCGTTGAAAAGTGATACGCCGTATGTCGGGTTGCCGTTGTCATCTGTAGGACATGCTTCCTTCATCTTTGCAAGAACATCTGCAAGGCCATCAAGATCCTTGATTTCGGGAGAACCGATTTCCTCATAAAGATCATAACGAAGGTCCCATGTATACATGAATGAACCGGGATCAGATGCGGAACGTGTTACGTCAAAGCCAAAGCCGTAAAGCTTTCCGTCTGAAGAAATACCCTTATTCTTCTCAAGTGCTGCCTGCATGTTGTTTTCAATATAAGGGCCATACTCATTAAGAAGATTATCCTCTTCCCAGTCAAAAAGCATTCCCTTATCAACAGCCTGCTGATAATCATCACCGTCAGCACCCCAGATAACAATATCGCCGAGATTTCCTGACTCCATACGTGTATCATAAACACCATCATTCTCAGGAATGATATTCAGCTTAACGTTGAACTTATCAAGCATGATCTTGCCAAACCAGCCTGTCTGCTCACCAGAATAGTTTGCAAGCTGATCATAAACATCAAGAGTAACTGTTTCCTCGGGGATAATATCTGAAAGATCTCCCTCAAGCTCACCTGCTGATGCAGTGTCATCTGAAGCTTCTTCTGTACTCTCTGATGCCTCAGCTCCTGCTTCCTCAGAAGACTCTGCTTCAGTAGCTTCATCCCCTGCATCCTCTGCTGTGTCCTCTTTTTCTTCTGCTGTATCCGTATCTGTTGCTGTTGTTCCTGCAGGATTACTTGTTCCGCAGGCTGCAACTGACATGGTCATGACAGAAGCCATAAGAAGTGCCAATACCTTTTTCATTTTCATTTTTTCTTCCTCCTTAATTTTATGTGTAACCCCGATTTGTTTCTCATCCTTTTACTGCGCCGATCATGATTCCTTTTTCGAAATAGCGCTGCATGAAAGGATATACAAGCAGTATCGGAATTATTGTTACCATGGCAATTGTGTACTTTATAACCTTTCCGTTCAGTGCGGAATCCAGGACACTCTTACTGATTCCGGAAGTGCTTCCCGCACTCATAAGCGCAGACAGATTGCTGGTGGTATTCAGGTAAATATAAAGTCTGTGCTGCAGTGTATACAGCTTGGGAGCCGACTGCATGAGTATCAGTGAATCCTGGAAAGAGTTCCAGTGTCCTACCGCACCAAAGATAGCAATTGTAGCCAAAATAGGCTTTGATAATGGCAAAATAATTGTCCAGAATATTTTTAAATGTGAAGCTCCGTCAAGTGAGGCACTCTCCTGAAGCTCTCCCGGAATTGCTGATTCAATATAGGTTTTAACAAGAATTATGTTATAAGGTGCCACTATACCCGGAATGATATATGCCCAGAAAGTATTGGTAAGTCCCAGCATGGCCATGTTCAGATACCAGGGAATTATACCTGCATTAAAATACATGGTAATAACCAGAAATCTGTACCAGAAACTCCTTCCCCACATATCCTGCTGGGTTACCAGATAACCAACAAACGCAGATGCAAGAACCATCAAAAGTGTTCCAAGAACTGTTCTTGCGAAGGTTATTCCAAAGGATCCAAACAGATCGTTAACCTGTAAAAGTCTTATATAGTTTTCAAAATGTATCCCCCTTGGTACGAAGTTGATCAGACCTTTTCTTACCAGCTCGTTGTCACTGATAGTATTGATGAAAAGATAGTAAAACGGGAAAATACAAACTATGGTAAAAGCCGCAAAAACCGTATAGTTGATTATGTTAAAAACAATATCCGAAGGCTTGAGTCTCATTTGACTCTTATGCTTTTTCTCATATTCTCTTTCGGCCTTTGCCTCCATTCTTGCTGTTTCAGATATACTCATTATTCCTTCCCCTTCTTATACGATGGTCTCGCCGCGAATCATCTTACTGATGGTGTTTGCAACATATAAAAGCGTCACACTGATTACCGACTTAAGCATTCCAACTACAGTCGAAAGCGGAATTGCACCTTTTACAATACCCATCTTATAAACATAAAGATCAAGAACCATGATCTGATTGGTATTAGATGAATTCTCAAATACCAGGTACTGATCCATTCCGTTTGAAAGGATTCCGGCTACAGCCATAAGCAGTAATACATAGAAAGTAGGCATAAGTCCCGGTACGGTTACATGCCACATCTTCTGGAATCTTCCCGCGCCATCAACTGTGGCTGCTTCATAAAGCTGCTGGTCTATTCCCGAAATTCCGGCGATGTAGATGATTGCACTCCATCCTAGTCCCTTCCACAATCCCCAGAGAAGCATCTTAATCCATGTATGAGAACCGCTCATAAGGAAGTTCTTTCCCTCTGACCACACACCCAGATTTATCATCAGTGAACTGATGAAACCATCTGTCGAAAAAATACAGAAGGCAATGGCAAATACCAGAACCCAGCTTATGAAATTGGGAATGGTCGTAAATGTCTGTACAAATCTTCTGAATTTTGAGTTCTTTATTTCAGACAGAAAAATCGCAAACGCCATTGGCATCCAGCTGGTGGCAATTCCAAGGCCGCTCATCGCAAGGGTATTTTTCATGACGTTTATAATATCTCTTGTCGTGGACTTGTTTCTTACAAGCTGTGCAAACCACTTGAAGCCTACAAAACTATCCATGCTCAGAGTGTCACCTGACTTGTAATCAAAGAATGCATATCTCCATCCCCAAAGAGGCAGATAGCAGAACACAAATGCCAAAAGTATAAATGGTAAAAACATAAGGAACAGTCTGAATTTTGTTTCCATCTCAAACTTTTCATCCTTCGCAGGAACACCCACGAGGAAGCATTCAGCGACAGAAACAACCACCATCACAACCAGCATTGCAAGCATGATGTAAAAGAAATTCTGAAACATGGGTTCAACCTTGGAGGGCTTTGTTGTAGCTGCAACCTGAAAATATGCACTCCAGATTCCCCACATTGAAAAAGCTGCAACAATTGATCCCACAGTACTAAGAAGATTTCCTGTGAATCTGCATTTGCCGTTTCCAAGTGAAAGACATGCTCCCACCGCACAGGCAATGATTCCTATACAGATCAAAAGGCTTGATACATTGAGAAGATGCATGGTGGATTCCATAACCCAGCCTTTTTTAAATGCTCTTCCGAAATTTGAGATCAGATTCCCGTATGAAAATCCCGTCGTCAATAACGATGTGCTTCTATTGATAAGTCCGCTTATTCTGGCTACATTCAGCCCCGGAAAAAATAGAATTACAAGAAGTAAAACAGAAATTACACGATAGGGGTAATAGACAACATTTGTCAGTTTTTCCTTAGACACTTTTTTCTCCTCCCGGGCAGCTTCTGTTTCCGCTGCCTTCTCTTCACAGTGTCATTTTAGAAAAAACAAGTCGGATTCAGTACCCACTGAATCCGACATAAAATACAGTAATTTTTATACCTGATTATGAAAATATGATATTTCTCAGTTTTCTTGTTACAGGACCCGTGCCATAATCAACTCTCTGAGTCAGCATCAGCACTGTTCTTCTGCTTTCCGGATCATTGCAGAAATATGGTCCGAGCCAGCCATCCCATCCATACTCACCCTGGCCTGCCATGATTCCGGCCTTATCCGGATTCTTCATAATACGCATAAGATTACCGTATGAGAATCCTCCAAGGGTTGACCAGCATGCCATATCCTTTTGCTGATCATCTGTAAGCTGTGGACTTGTCATGAACTTCACTGTTCTCTTTGTAAGTATTTCTTTTCCTTCAAAGGTTCCGCCGTTCATAAGCATTCTTGCGAAATTTGCATAATCATCGATTGTGGAGAAAAGACCTGCTCCGCCTGATTCAAATGCATTCTTTTTACCGTCATCGCGAATACCCAGATTATTGCCGCTGTATGCCTTAAGCTCGCTTCCGCCGCAGTGGTAAGCAGTAGCATATCTGTCCATTTTTTCATCAGGAACATAGAATCCGGTATCCTTCATGTTAAGAGGTTCAAAAATCCTCTCCTTCATAAATTCTCCCAATTTCTTGCCGGATGCCTTCTCTATTACCGCACCCAGAATATCAGCACTTGTGCCGTATCTGAAGTGATCTCCGGGCTGGAAAGCCAGCGGAAGTTTACCAAGCCTGTCCGCAAACTCCATTGTACTCATCATATTATCTGATGAAAATCTCTGAATCATCTCATCATACAGATCTCCGGTTCCGATCTCTGCAGGTGAATTTACAAAGTGATAAACAAGTCCGGATGTCATGTCCAGAAGATCCTTTATAAACATGGGGCGGTCATCTCTTACAGGTCTCCTTATTCCGTCTTCAACAATCTCCTGATTTCTGAAACTCTCAATATAATCACCAACAGGTTCATAGAGCTCTATTATTCCATCCTGTATAAGGAGCATGGCTGCAGCTACAGTTATTGGCTTACTCTGTGAATAGAGACGGACTAGTGTATCCCTTTTGAATTTCTTTTTCTCTTCCACATTGGCAAAACCTGCTTCTGCATATAACTGCTCTTTTCCATCCTGAAGGACCATAAAATTAAGTCCTGCAAGTTCCTTATTCTCAATTGCCCTGTCCATACATGCCTGAAGTAATTGCTGTTTGTCTCTCATTTTTTCCTCCTGAATTTCTATCTTATTCTTCTGATAAATCAGTTTTTTCTCTTTCTTCCTGACCCAGTCCGTCAGCGGGAAGTCTTAGAACCACACTGGTTCCCTTTCCCTGATTGGATCTGATGGTAAGTCCGTACTCCTCACCATAATATAGTTTTATTCTCTGATGTATATTGTAAAGACCTATGCTTGAAGCTCCCTTTTCATCAGTATCCGAACGCTTTATTTCAAGTGATCTGTTCAGCTTTTCTATTTCCTCGGGGCTCATTCCAAGTCCGTCGTCATTTACCGTTATAAGAAGCTTTCTGTCTTCATCATCACTTCTTTCATATTCCACTATCACACTGACATGGCCATTTCTGTCCATATCCTTAAGCCCATGACCTATGGCATTTTCGACTATCGGCTGCAGCAAAAGCGGAAGTATGTGATATTCCTCAGGCTTGAAGCCTTCAGCAATGTAATAGTTCCAGTTAACCTTCTCTCCGAATCTAAGTCTCTGGATCTGCATATAACTGTCTATGTGTCTGAGTTCATCCTCCAGAGTTGCGACACTTCTTCCGGTACTGTCCAGAACATAGTGCATGATCTTTGCAAGGTATTTAACGGAAGTTGCCACATCTCTGTCTCCGCCTCTTATAGCCTGCATTCTGATAGCCTCAAGAGTGTTATATAAAAAGTGCGGATTGATCTGCCCTGACAGCATCTTAAATTCCATGTTCTGCTGCATGTTTATAAGACGCTGCTCACGGATTTTTGCTTCGTAGTATCTTGCCTCATTCTCTCTTACTTTTTCGGTGGTAAGCTTCAAGTCATTAAAAGTATCTGAAAGCTCATCATCTCCCGAAAGACTTTCTATGATGTCATAGTCTCCTGTACTTGCTCTGTGCATGGCTTCCCTGAGTGCAAATACCCTGCCCGTAAAGTATCTAGAATACATGACAATGGCAATCACCGGTCCGGCAACCGCAAGCAGAAGCACAATAAGATAGTTTCTAAGAATCGACCTCATGACGCTGTGGGCATCATAATCACCTATAAGTACAAAGAATCTGTTATCTGCTTTATATGGCACGAAACTCGAAACATAAGCAAGCGCCACTCTGCCTCCCAGCATCATATCACCAAGATAATTATAGTCGTTTGGATCAGCTGTGGCTGCCTCCGGCATATCAATTCCCTGCTCATCATAGACCGATGAAAAGAAAACCGGATATCCCGAAAGTCCCACCAGCATATAATTATCAGTAGTTAAAAGTCTGTTTCGAAGATAATTCGTGCTTATTGTCACCACCGCATAAGCTCTGCTTTTTGAATTACCGGTATTAAATCTTCTTACCAGCGTAAGTTCATAAGCATCCTCATACTCGTTAAGCGGAACATGCATACAGGTGTATGTATCCCAGGCCATAGGATCAATTCCGTTATACCACTCAAACCTGCTGAAGGGATCATTGATAACTCCACTGCCCGCTGCCTTTTGTGCAGTATCTCCCACCTCCTGTTCTCCGGTGGTTCCAACATTTATGAAAAAGCTTCCTGATGGAATAACAGGATTGTTGGTGTAAATGTTGATGGTTGATATCGCAGCTGTAGTTCGCTTTAATGAGGAAAGAGCTCTGTTCATGGCATCATACTGTTCCCTCTGCCGGCTCAGATAGACTTCTGCAGATAAAAGATCTCTGTAATCCTGAAGGGACAATATCGGTTCCGTATTGGTATACATACTGGAAGTCACATCAAACAGAATCGACTTCACTCTGGTGTTTTCCGCTTTTATCTGCTCCTCATATCTTTGACTCATCTGCTTAAAAAGAAGGAGCGCAGCAATTATTCCTATTATGACGATCGGTATAACGATGGCAAAAAGAAGTACTCTGTACATCTGCCTGCCAACGCTTCCCCGGCGCCTCATTTGACCTCCCTTGCAGCTTCAAGAACTTTCAGTCTGTTCTTTGCCTGCTCTATATTAAGCTCCAGAACCTTTTCAAAATCAAGACGTGAAAGAGTTCCTATGAGCTCATTTTTCAAATTTTCATAGTCATCATCATTTTCAGCAAAAACCATTCTCCAGGAATAATCCACAAGAGTCTGTCTGCATTGATCTTCTATTGTTTTTATATAATCCGGATACTCCTCAGCAACCCACTCTGTTCCGGGCACTACCGTTAACATATCCTTTTCCTCAAAATATTTTATTGGAGAAAGGTCTGTTTTATAATGCTTTTTCCAGTCATCAGTGATAAGAGTTGCTGTCCTGTTTTCATAGTCATCCCACATTCCGTAATAGTATGGGATTTTATCATCATCTACTTCCTGTTTGTCCACAGGTTTAAAATTCAGTGCTGATACTCCCTGACTCCAGGTTCCTCCGCCAAACTCTTCCGGCACCTCCAGATCTGTTATCATATTTATGAAAGCATCCACTCCAAAAGCAGTCAGTTTTGGACCTTCATCAGTTTTCTCCCAGGTCAGTCCCTCAGGCCCCCTGAAATTTCCCGTAGGGGAACCGCTGCACTCTATGCCTTCAGGTGAATACAGCCAGTCCAGAAAATCCACAAGTCTCCCGGGATCCTTTGTATCAGCTCCGATCATGATTGAAAAGCTCTGTTTTCCGTCAGTATCATTGCCCCAGCTAAGATAACTTGCATCATCAACCGGTATGGAAGCAAACCCTTTTCCCTGAGCAAGATGATCGTCTGAATTATAAAGTGACTGTCCCATCCACGGCCACAAAGAATAAAGAACAGCACCGTCCCGGAACTTACCAGCCACCGTCTCATAGTTCTGCATATGCGACTCGGGATCCACAAGCCCCATCTGATTTGCTTCATATAAAAGCTTCAGCATTCTGAAATAAGCAGAATCAGAATCAGCGATAGATTTAACATCGCCTGTATCCGGGTTCAGCATTACAAATCCCTGAATGTCATAGCCATACAAAGCGGTAAGTGCTCCGGCATTCTGCATTGCACCGCCATCCCAATCCTTGAAAAGACTGAAAGCATAAACCTTTTTGCCGCTGTCACTGCTGCCCGCATATTGCTGCATCTCTTTAAGAACAGGAAGAAGGTCCTCCAAAGTGGAAATCTCCGGATAGCCTGCTTCTTTGTAAAGATCAAATCTTATAGAAGGTGCATTAGTTGGCTCATCATAGTCCGCTGCAAGATACGCCGGAAGCTCCGATATCTCACTGGGAACAGCATATATACCTTCCAGACCTGAATAGGCAGAGGTTACTTCCATCTGCTTTTTGTATTTCTCAAGATTTTTACAATCATCAAGGTAGGGGGTCATATCAAGAACCAGCCCTTCCCTTACAACTTCTGCAAGTCTCCCGTCGTCAACATTGGTGAGGATCAGATCTCCCAGCTTACCTGATGCACGCATTGTTTCATAGGCCACATCACCGTTTCTCTCCTGATTCGGAGCGATGATATTAAGCTGCATATTGAATTTCTCGCGAATAATATGAGCAAACCAGCCTCTCTGAAGCCCCTGGGTATTAGCCTGTGTGTCAAAAACATCTATGGTAATAAACTCGGGATATTTCTTTTCTCCTTCGGTCTTTTTAGCACCATTAAAAGGCAGTCCGCATCCCGTAAGGATGCAGACTGCCAAAATTAGCGTAATAGATTGTGCTAATCTTTTTTTCATAAAACCTGCTTGGCTGTCTCCTGAATCTTGTTCCCATGAAACCCACAGCAAATGCGGATTTCTGTGATTTTATTTAAGTTTGAATACAGGTATGGACTCGATGGGTGCCTTTGCTGTTATTGTCTGGCCACCATCGTAAACCTTTCCATCACGGATATCCTCCCATTTTCCTGCAGGAAGATAAACCTCTCTCTCGTACTGATTAAGTTCCATAACAGGTGCAACAAGATACTGTGCACCAAACATGTACTCATCATATACTTCCCAGCACTTTTCATCATCCGGGAACTCATAGAAAAGAGTACGGAGAAGCGGTGATCCGTTCTCACTTGCCTCTTCATAGAGTGACTTGATGTAAGGCTTAAGTTTATGTCTGATATCGAGCTGATCCTTCATGATCCTGAAGTTCTCTTCTCCGTAACTCCAAAGCTCATTGTCCTGACCTGTATGAAGATATCCGCCACCGAAATCTCTGTTATCAAGCGGAGGAATATCATAAGGTCCTCTGTCTCCGTGCATACGAAGAACAGGTGAAAATACAGCAAACTCATACCATCTGATAAGGAGCTGTCTGAAATCGGGATCATTTACATCATCTGTCATGAAACCGCCGATATCTGTTGTCCACCAGGGTATACCGGCAAGACCCATGTTAAGTCCTGCTGCGAGCTGATCTCTGAATGCTTCAAATGTACTGGGGACATCACCTGACCATACTACATTTCCATACTTCTGGCTTCCTGCCCATGCTGAGCGAAGAAGGCTGACAACAGGCTTATCAGAAATCTTTGTCATGTTATCATAGAATACCCTGCTGTAATGCTGAGGATAAATATTACTTACCTCAAGCGCAGGTCCGATGTAGTATCTGAGTGAATCAAAATCATACTTAACCAGATCGGGCTCTGAGTTATCAAGCCAGAACATATCTATTCCGAGGTCATAGTAATTCTTTTTGCAGATATTCCATACATACTCTTTGGTTTCAGGATTTGTAGCATCAAGAATTGTGCAGTCACCCTGATAATCATAGTTCTGAAGGCCGCCTCTCTCATTCTTTACAAGAAGGCCTCTCTCAAGCATGTCATAAAAATTCTCGCTTCTCTTATCAACTGAAGGCCATACTGAAACCACAACCTTGATTCCCATGCTGTGGAGTTCATCCACCATAGCCTTGGGATCAGGCCAGTAGGTTTTATCAAACTTCCAGTCACCCTGAACAGTCCAGTGGAAGAAATCAATAACTATGCAATCGATCGGAACGCCATTATCCTTGCAGGCATGCGCAACCTTAAGCACTTCCTCCTGTGTTCTGTAGCGGAGCTTGCACTGCCATAATCCAAGCAGATCATCCGGGAACTGTGGTGCTCTTCCGGTTACTGCAGTATAATTTTCAATAAGCTGTCTGGGAGCATCTGCTACTGTGATCCAGTAATCCATCTCCTTTGTAGCTTCTGCGATCCACTCTGTAAAATTGTTACCGAAAGTAACTCTTCCCACTGCCGGATTGTTCCAAAGGAATCCATAACCAAGACTTGATACTTCAAAAGGTATGGTTATCTGGGAGTTTCTCTGCTCCATGTTCAGCACACAGCCCTTGAGGTTTGTATATGGGTGCTGGTACTGACCCATACCGAAAATCTTCTCTTTATCATTACTCTCGAACTTAAGAGTAAAGTTGTAGTCACCTCCCACAAGAGGTCTGTAATCTCTGTTTACATATTTAAGACATCTGCTTTCCTTTGACTCAGTTCCGCCGTAGTTTCTGAAATACTCTCTGAGGATAAGCTCATTATCCTTATAAAAAGTTATAACTCCTGCAAAATTCACAGTAGCCTTAACTCTGCCGTTTGTGATTTCAGCATAAGGACAGTTATCCTTCTCTGTTATAGAAATTACGGTCTCGGAAGCCTTAACCTCTTCTGTCAAAGCCCAGTTATTACCTGTGAAATCAGGAAACATTGTACTTCTTACTCTGAATGCATCCTTTCCCCATCCCTCTATTCTAAGGGTCTCGCCCTGTCTTCTGGCAACAAGAGCGCCGTTATCATTAGAAAAAATCATGTCTGATCCTCCATTTTGATTTACATGAATTCAATTTCACAGTAAATATTATTGCATCAATCTCAATGTAAAAACAGTGTTTTTTAAACCTTTTCTGCGTAATTTTTGTACATTATCTTATTCCGTACAACATTCTTGCAAGTTCAGAGTCTTTGTCCAGAATAATGGTCTTTTCACCGCCATTTAAGGATTTTTTCATTGCTTCAAGTGAACGAACAAAATTGTAAAAGTCTGCTTTCTCCTCTGTATTGTAGGCAGCTGAAAGAATATTCATATACTCAGCTTCTCCTTCACCTTCAAGGGTAGCTGCTGTTTTTTCTGCATCAGCTTTAAGGATTGCAACACTTTTATCTGTTTCGTTCTTGATCTTCTGAGCCTCAGCAGCACCCTCTGCAGTATAGGAAGCGGCAATGTTGTTTCTCTCTGAGATCATACGCTCATACACAGCCGTTCTGTTATCATCAGGAAGATCCAGTGACTTGATCTCAGCTGTCACAATCTCAATACCATATCCTCCCATATCGGAATTGGCATCCTCTGTTATAAGGTTTGTAAGAACCTCACCTCTGGATTCGATAACCTGTTCCTGGGACATTGATGAAATAGCTGTCTTTGTAGCATTGTAAACAGCAGCTTCTATTCTTTCCTGAGCTCTTGCATCGATTGCATTAAGTGACTGAATATACTTGATAGGATCAGTTACTCTCCATAAAACGTAAGTATCTGCAATCATTGACTTCTTATCCCTTGTGATTACATCTGAAGCAGGAATGTCATAAAGCTTTGTTGCTCCGTTTATTCGCTGGGTTGACTGCACAAAAGGAGTAATCACCTTAAGTCCGGGCTCTTTCTCAACTCTTACTATCTTTCCAAACTGTCTCACTGCCACAAACTCTTTCTGATGAACCGTGAACAATGAATTAGCTCCGATAATTCCGACAGCAACAACAGCTATCGCTGCCACAAATCCTAATACTTTTTTCTTCATATTCCATATCCTCCAAATCAAAACTGAAATTATTCTTCTCCATCTCCTGATACTGCATTTTCTGTGGCTTCTTTTATTATCGAAGCAGCATCGGATGACGCATTATTATTGAAACTGTCCAGAGGAAGCATCTCTTCTGTCTTACCATCTGTAATGATCAGCTTTGTACCCGGAAGTACATTCTCAATTGCTTCATAGAAAAGTCTCTGTTTTGTGATAAGAGGATACTTACTGTACTCTTCATACATGCTGTTAAACTTTGCAACTTCACCTTCTGCCTCAGCAATTCTTGCAGCCTTTGCAGCCTCTGCATTCTGAACTATTCTGTCCGCCTCTGCTTCTGCTGCAGGTACCTGCTCAGACTGATATTTCTTTGCATTGTTTACAGCGGTTTCTTTTCCCTGCTTGGCAGTTTCAACTGCCTTGAAGGCCTGCTTGATCTCATTCGTCGGAGGCTCCGCATCCTGAACAGACACGTTCACAACAGAAAGTCCAACATTCTCATCTGTAAGCTTCTGTGAAAGAAGTTCCTTAACATCTGCCTGAATCTGTCCTTTTGCAGTTGTAATTACTTCATCAACCGGATAGTCGATTACTGTGGAACGAATACTTGCAAGTGCTTCATTTTTCATTATAGTTTCCGGATCACTTGTGTTATAGAAATATGCAACCGGATCACTTACTTTGTATTCAAGATAGAAATCGATATCTACAAAGTTGAAATCGGAGGTGATCATTATGCCCTCATCATCAATTGTTATATTCTGTCCGTTACCATCCAATGTGTATCCGATACCTATTCCGTGAGTTGTCATATCAACTTTGTGCACCGCCTGGATGTACGGAATCTTAAAATACAGACCTGCGGAATTGGTTGCAACAACCTTTCCAAATTGTGTTACAACTGCCTGCTCCTGCTCGCTGACATTATAAAAGGAATCATAAACACTTAACAGCAGAAAAAGTACGATAACAATTCCCAAAGCTGCATGCCCAAAATTAGTCTGTCTGATTTTTACTACCTTCTCTTCTTTATTTTCGGATCCCATAAACTCCTCCTGTCATAAACTGATTTTCATAACACTAAAAAGGCGCGTAAATACTATGTCCTTTCAAGAAACGATTATATCAAACGGCAATACTGCGGGCAATAATCCGATATGGCAAATAGACAAACCTATTTTTCTTTTATCGAATAATATGAATTCCCGAATATGTTTATCAGAACTACATCAAGGCTTCAGGAAGGTACCAATAAAAAGGTGTCCTCTGTTATAAGTTACCGTCACTGCACCGCTCTGATCCGTTCTGAATACTGAGGTGTCTATATTTTTCAGTCTGTCTAAAAGTTCCGCATGAGGATGGCCATAGCGATTATCAATTCCGCAGCTAATAAGTGAAATCCGCGGACGTATCATGCCAAGAAACTCCTCATCGCTGGTATATCTGCTGCCGTGATGTGCCACCTTTAGAAGCGTAAGATTCTCAAATTCTTCCGGATTATTTCTGATGTATTCCTTCAGGTTATCCTGTCCAACGCTTTCCACATCCCCCGTGAACAGACCACTGAAGCTGCCACACCTTATCATAAGAATTGTTGAATATGCATTAGCTCCCTCACATCTCATTCCAGCCAAAGGGCCTATACACTTTATACTTAAATTCCTGCTGTTTATCTCATCTCCGCATTTTATGTAAGAAACCGGAATTCCCAGAAGTGCTGCTTTATCTATCAATGCCCTGTAGTTTTCTCCCTTTGAATTTTCATCTATATCGGGCATTATAAGATTTTTAATTTTAAGACTCCCCTTCCGTTTTTCCATAAATTCCAGCATTTCAAGAATTCCCGATATGTGATCCTCGTCTTCATGAGTTATGATCACCGCGTCCAGACTTCCAATACCTTCATAGGATAAAAATGGCATAAGCCGGTATTTTCCTACATTCTTTTGTGATGTACTACCGCCATCTATCATGTAACAGGAGTGTCTGCTCTCCACAACTATTCCATCTCCCTGTCCTACATCCACGGCTGTTATCTTCATTTCAGGATGATATCTTAAGCACAGCACCAGCAGTCCTGATACAAGCACCACTATCTGTCCGAAATCCATCATCTTTCCCGGATTAAACTTTTTCATATTTTTACGTTCTTTTAAAACTTCGCACAGCTTTTTTCTGAGCATTCCGTCTTCACCAAGTAAAACAAATATCGCTATCATTATCAGGTAAATAACCACCTGAACCATAGACGAATGTCCCACATACCATGTACCATACGGCAGCATGTCACCTGCCATGCAGCACAGATGAAACCATTTAAGTATTATGTGGCAGCCAGCTCCTAATACAATCCCCAAAGGAAGCACCAATGTGCCGGCACCAATGCAGATCAGTCCCAAAAACATCAGCACAGTCATAAGAGGCAGTATAAACAGATTCAGAATTATGGAATAAACAGGAAATGTGAAATAAAAAGAAGTATAAACAGGGAAGGTCATGAGACTTATGGAAAAGCCTCCCATCAGGATTTTCAAACGCCCTTCTCTCACTTTCTTTGGAATAGCCGGCAAAATATAACCTATTGCCATAACAGCTCCAAAGGACATCAGGAATCCGCTGTGCAAAATATAAAGAGGCTGTTCCGCAAGAATCAGAATTGCAGAAAGTGCCAAAGCCGACAACATATCATAAGTTCTGCCTATCACATCTGCCAGGAGCCTTACTGCAAACATGGCTATTGCCCTGAATGCCGATGTGCTCATTCCGCACATGATTCCGTACATATACATTATCAGTATTGAAACAATTGCTGCAGGAAGAACTCCTACACACATTTTTCTAAAGAACTTATATAAAGATAATCCAATGATTGAGATATGAAGACCCGAAACAGCGATTACATGTATGATTCCGTTTCTTTTATAGATATCCCTGATCTCACTGTCAAGGCAGCTTTTATCTCCGAGAAGTATCGCCTTCATGATTCCTGAATCCTCTTCATCAAGAGTATCATCCAGCATCTTCTCCATCTGTTTCTTTAATCTGTAAATTCCCTCTTTCAGAAGATCGGCTTTCCCACCCTCCGAAAGGACTTCTGCATCCTGAAGCTGACAGGATATCTTCTGAATCCTGTAATAGGACCGCATATCAAACTCCCCGGGATTTCTCGCCATGGGAAATTCTTTACACTTCCCGCGGATCTTCAGATATTTTCCCATCTCCGGTTCATATACCGGAGAAAAATAAGCCATTACCGTAGTGTCCTTTTCCGGGAGTCGTAAATAAACCACGCTTTCCCTCTCCCCTGAATAGGAGTTTTCTTTAACCTCTTTTCCCGTGACTATCCCTGTCAAGGTTATTTCTTTTCCATCAGGCACAGAAAAATAATCCTCCGGCATCACTGCCGCAAGAAGTATCCAGACAGCCGCTGCGATTACAATAGCACATGCGCTAAGCGGTCTTTTCATATTTAGTTTTCATCCTTTCACTTACTTAACAATATCAAGGTTGCGTTCAAATGTTGTATTAAGGGAAATAGACTCCATGAATATCACATCTGTGGAGCCTCCTACTGAAATCTGTACCTTATTCACATCGGAAATGGCACAAATTGTATTGACAAGAGAATACAATGCTACCTCTGCTGATACAGCGTTTGGCTGGATCAGGAAGTTATTGTCAAAATCAACATAGCAAACACCGTCTCTTACGGAGACTGAGTTAATCTTGGTCTGCGCGTTAAGAGTCGGATTTGAAACATCATTATTGGGGCCGCTGATAAGCTGTTCAATCGCGAGCCTCTGCATAAGAATATTACTGTTATATACAACGCTTCTGTAAACGGGAACAAGTGACTGTCCGTCATCAGATGCAAAATAAAGTACAAGCTCCACCTTCTCATAGGTGTTTATTTCATTACCTGCATTGTAGACAAAGCTGTCTGCAGACATGTTTCCGATAATATTACCCTCTTTATCCGTAAGGGGCACACCGCCTACCATAAAGGCGACATGATCAACCCCGGGAACCTGCGTCAGGGTACGCACCATGGCTGCCCTGTCAAGGATTTCAGTGGTAGCATCAGTTTCTGAATAGCTGCTGTCAAAATCCAGTGTGAGAAGTCCGCCGCTGCATTCATAGGAGATCAGACTGATTGATCCATTGATAGGAGCCTCGTACTCAAGCTTTTCAGGCATGGTCTCCATCTGAACCAACAGTTCATCAATGACAGCATCCGTGTCATCAATGGATGCTTTAACCACATACTCATGGAAAATTATTCCTGACTCTTCAGAATTGACATAGTACACCTTGACCATGTTCTTATCTTTTTCCTCGGAACTGCCTTTGCAGCTTGTAAGGTTAAATGCCATTATAAGGCACAATATGAAATTTATAGTTTTCAGTAATCCGGTTCTCATATTCTCATTCCATTGACTGCATATACATAAGCGGTATCTTAACAGTGAAGGTAGTTCCCTCATCCTCAACGCTCACTACATCTATGGTTCCTCTGTGCATCAGAATAGCTCCGTGAGTAATGGCAAGACCAAGTCCTGTTCCGCCAATTTCCCTGCTTCTTGATTTATCCACTCTGTAAAAGCGTTCGTAAATTCTGTCGATACTATCCTCCGGAATTCCTATTCCGGAATCACTTATCTCACATGTAAAATACTGATGATCTGCATCAAGCTTTACCTTTACCCAGCCATCATCCTTATTGTACTTAACAGCATTTTCCACAAGGTTCATAAGTGCAAGAGAAAGCTTGACCTCATCTATCTCAGCGGTTATCTCTCTGGTGGTCTCAAGAGTAAGTTCTATGTTTCTCTTTCTGGCAATGGGTCTTATTCTCTTTAGAATAATCTCCATCATCTGCACTACATCAACCTGTGTGATATTTAGTTCCACAGCCTTTTTATCCATACGTACCAGTTCAAGCAGATCATTGATGATCTGATTTTCTCTGTCTACTTCAGCCGCTATATCCTCCATGAAATCCCTGTAAACTTCGCTGGGAACATCTTCCTGCATGATAAGAGAATCTGCCAGTACCTTCATGGAAGTTATGGGTGTCTTTAGCTCGTGGGATACATTGGAAACAAATTCCTGTCTCGAAGCATCAAGTGCATTCATTCTCTGAAGCAGCTGATTAAATGCCTGAGTAATATGATCTGTCTCATAGTAGCTTGATCCATCTATGGGCTCATTTGTAAATCCGGCCTTAACATCATTGATGGCAGATGTAATTTTGTCAAAGGGTCTGAGGAGTTTTCCTGAAACCCAGACAGCCATGCCGAATATGAGAATGATAGCAATAATCTCAATTGAAATCGCACGCCTGGAAAGAATGTCCAGAGTTGTATCTATATAATCCGTGGATACACTGATAAGAAGTACACCCTTAACTATATTCTGCTCAGCTTCCTCATAGGCAACGTCACCGCTCTCGTAACTCAGCGTCTCGGAAATCGGTGCGGTCATTTCTATATATCCGTTAGTCTTGTCATAAACGGCGCTTGCACCTGCCGAGCCCTTCTTAAGGCAGTTTACTACCTCTTCGGAAATAATTGTCTTACCATCACTTATGCCATAGGTATCCTTGATAATCTTAAGATTATTATCGATAACCATAACTCGGCCATCATAAAGATTAGCCAGCATATCAAGCTCTGCATTTATTACTTCTGAAGTTGTATCTGAGAAATAATTATAGTTAATAAGATGATTTGCAAGGATCATGAGCTGTGTGGAGACTTCGGATTCTCGCACACTTATAGCTCTGTCCTCATAGCTTTCAAGAATTGCAAAATGAATCACGAGGCATGATACAATCCCCGTGAATAAGACAATAATGAAAATTCTGAATCTAAGACTCTTAAAAGGATTTAATTTCATTGGAAGTTTTATACTCTCTCCTTATGCCTGAAAATAATATCCTGATCCCCACTTGGTTCTTACATAACGGGGTTCGCTGGGGCTCTTCTCAAGCTTCTCCCTAAGTCTTCTTACATGAACATCAACGGTTCTCTCATCTCCCGGGAAATCCTCTCCCCAGATTGCATGAAGAAGTTCACTTCTGTTATAAACCTTACCGGGAGTTGAAACAAGGAACTCCAAAACATCAAACTCTCTGCTGGTAAGATTGATTTCCTTATCGCCAACATAAACTCTGCGATATTCTTCATTTATCATAAGCTCGCCAAAATTCAGAACGCTTGCCTGAACCTCAGGTTTGTTGGTTCTTCTCATAATAGCTTTTATTCTGGCTTTGACTTCGAGAATATTAAATGGCTTCGTAATATAATCATCTGCACCGTACTCAAGACCGAGGATCTTATCCATATCATCGCCCTTGGCTGTAAGCATTACGATCGGCACCGAAGAAAACTCACGTATCTGCTGGCAAACTTCAAATCCATCCATTTTAGGAAGCATAACGTCAAGCAGGATAATATCATAGGTATTATCCTTTGCATACTGCAGTGCCTCTTCACCATCGAATGCGCTGTCAACCTTCATGCCGTCCTGTTCAAGGCTGTACTTGATTCCCTTTACAATTGTTCTCTCATCATCAACAACAAGTACTTTCTTAGCCATTTTTCTCTCCGTCTGAATAAAATTTATACTGTGATATAATCTTTTATCTTTGCAAAAAACTTCTCTTTGATACCTGAAACATTCATGATATCTTCAATTGTTTTAAACTTTCCGTGTTCTTTGCGATATTCCAATATTTTCTGAGCCCTTCCGGGACCGATACCGGATATACTGCAAAGCTGCGATTCATCCGCTGTATTGATATTTACTTTTGAACCGGAACTTTCTTCAGAACTTTCAGATGCACCGGTTATCCCGGAATCATCCGTCTGTATCATGGAGTCATCCTGAGTACTGTCACTCAAAGATGCAACTTCCGAAACAGTGGGTATCTTAAGCTTGATACCGTCCTCAAGAACCCTGGCCTGATTAACATAAGATGTATCGGCGTCACTGCCGAAACCACCTGCTGCCTTAACAGCATCTATTACTCTGCTGCCTGTGGGAAGCTCATAGACTCCCTCACAAAGTACGGCTCCGCAGACATGAACCATGATATCTCCCGGTTCATCATCCTTACTGTCAGAACTATCTTCTGCTTCAGGTTCCTTCTCTGTTTCTTTGTTTTCGATGTTCTCACCTGATTTTTCATTTTCCGAAAAAGAAGCCTCACCGGTAAGTGAAGGCTCTGTAAGAACAATTTCAGAATTCTTTTTACTGCATCCACAACAGAATAACAGTGTTAAAAATACAGTAATAATGCCTGTTTTTCTAATAAATATTTGCATGTTTCCTCCGAAAAAATCCGGAGGCCCCACCACGCTCTTTCATAATAGCCGAAAAGAAAATCACATGCAAGACACTTGTAATAATTTCGTAACAATTACAAATAAAAGTGCATCTTCTCCATTATCTTTTGTCTATTCTGCATCCGTAATAGTCACCGTAGCATCGGGAAGCACTTCCTCTTTAACTTCCTCTCCATTAATCTGAAGCTTAACCTTCTCAGAAAGAGTTCTTAAAGTATCATTAACATTTTCTCCATCCCAGATGTTTGCGAATGCTATTTCAAGCTGAACCCAGAAGTTACTTGTCTCCATGAGTTTCGGCATTGGAACTGAATTACTGTACACATCTGAAAAAGCTGAAAGAGAATCATTCTCATAGGAAATATTACCGTGCGCAATAAGCTTCCCGCTCATTGTGTACATACTGTCTGTATTTTCACTGCATAAGAATCTTGCAAAAGAATTTGCCTCAGCTTCATGATCGGTATATCCATTTATAACAAGACAGTCAGTAACTGACATTGTTCTTGTAAGATACTGTCCATTAAGAGCAGGCATTCTTGCAACACCATATTCAAAGTTGCATTTGTTATCAGCCTTTGCAGCCTCAATTTTGGCTACGGCATCAGATGTGGCAACTGTAAACACAGTTTTGCCTTCTATGAAATCGCTGATAACCTTATCATAGTTAACCTCATCCTCTTCAATAGCAAAGAACTGATTGAGCTGCTGATAAAAACTCATACAGTTTATGGTGTTTTCATTGTAGACATCAATCTGACTGACATCATCTCCTGCGGGACCTCCAAGGTTCAGGTAATTACCCACAAAGAAATAATTATAGAAAATATCTGTTACATCCCACTTAAATACGGATTCAACAGCGTCAGGTGCATTATAGTTATCAGCGAAAACAAGAATATCCTCAATTGTATTCGGGAGCATATCCTTAACAGCCTGATCAAGTGTAGCCTGATCCATCTCCTGTGCTGCACCTTCAGATTCGCTTTTTGAAGCATCAAGGCTTTCCATTGCCTCTTCTTCATCAGCAGGCTCAGTTGCATCAGCTGCTGCCTGAGCTGCCTCACCTTCAGCTGCATCAAGCTCCGCCTGAACTCTTGCTTTTACTTCATCCTCAAGATAAGTCTTGTTATATAAGAGCGAACTTGTCTCAAAATAATAGGGATATGCGATATATTTTCCCTTGTATTTAACTGCATTAAGAGCAGCATTACTGTAGCCGTTCTCCTCGTTAGTAAGGAACTGCTCATCATCAATCTCTCCGGCAAGTCCTGCGAGGTACGCTTTCTCAAGAGAATCATGTGTCATAATGAAAACATCCGGATAGTTTTCTCCATCAACGGATGCTTTGTTTATAGCCTCAAGATACTCAAGACCCGAAACGCATTCCAGCTCTACACGGGTTTTTGATTTAAGATTATTGAATTCAACTGCCTTAACAGTAAGATAGTCCGTAAGCGAATCATCTGTATACCAGAGCCTGATTGTTGTCTTCTTTCCGGACCCGAAGATTTCCCTCTGTTCTGAAAGTTTTTGACCTGATTTTGCATAATAAAAAGCTGCAAGAAGCAGTGCTATGATTATTACTGCTCCCAGCAGCCTCTTTCTTATCTTCATAATTACCCCTTTAACTGTTAATAGATCAGGGGCTCCAATATGGAAATCATTTTATCCACATCTTCTTTTGAAATAATAAGCGGAGGTATGAAACGAATGATGTTCGTGCCTGCATTTATTAGTATAAGACCATTCTCCAATGCCTTATTTATTATATCTCCCACGGGATGGTCAAACTCAAGTCCCTGAAGAAGTCCGCTACCGCGCCTGTCTATAACAGAATCGTGTTTATCTTTAATCTCATCGAGACGTTTCTCCAGATAACCGGAAACCTCTCTCACGTTATCTATTATATGGTTAGTATCGAATAAATCAAGAACTTTGTCTATAGCTGCACAAGCCAGCGGATTACCGCCGTAAGTGGTTCCGTGATCACCGGCAACAAGTGAATTCTGGCCAACTTTTTCCGTCATCAGAAAAGCGCCTACAGGCACTCCACAGCCAAGCGCTTTGGCAGTTGTCATGATATCGGGTTTTACGCCGAACTTCTGCCATGCATACATGTAACCGGTTCTGCCCATACCACACTGTATCTCATCAAGAATAAGAAGAATATCCTTCTCATCGCAAAGGGCTCTTACATCTTTTAAGAAGCTTTCTGTCGCAGGATAGATTCCGCCCTCGCCCTGAACCGTCTCCATAATAATGGCACAGGTCTTGTCAGTAACAAGGGATTTTACACTCTCAATATCATTATAATCTGCAAACTTTATATTGCCGATCATGGGCTCAAATGCCTCACGATAGTGGGGATTACCTGTAACTGAAAGTGCACCGAAAGTTCTGCCGTGGAAGGAATGGTTCATAGCTATGATCTCATGATCTGTGTGTCCGTCCCTGAGAAAAGCATATTTTCTTGCAGCCTTCAGCGCGCCTTCTACAGCCTCAGCTCCACTGTTTGTGAAGAATACTCTGTCCATTCCGGAAGCCTTTTTTATTTTTCCGGCAGCCTCAATTGCAGGTACATTGTAATAATAGTTTGAAGTATGGATAACCTTATCAATCTGAGACTTCAGAGCATCATTGTACTCTTTGTTTCCGTAGCCAAGGGCAAAAACGCCTATACCAGAAACAAAATCCAGGTACTCTTTTCCGTCTATGTCATATAATGTAACGCCCTCTCCTTTATCAAGAACGATCTGATAACGATTATAGGTGTGAAGCAGATCCTTTTCTGCTTCCTCAATGTAGTTCTTCATTTTTTCACTCATAGCATGGCACTCCGTTTTCTATTATTATTCCATTTCTTCGTCATCAGGTATGAACATTGTTCCCACACCTTTGTTGGTATATACCTCCAGAAGAAGGCAATGAGGAATTCTTCCGTCAAGGATATGCACGCTGTGAACTCCCTCTTTAACAGCATCAGTACAATTGTTAAGCTTGGGAAGCATGCCTCCACCGATTGTTCCGCTGGCAATAAGTTCCTCAGCCTGTGAACAGGTAAGTCTTGAAATGAAAGATGAGGGATCGTTGATATCCCTGTATACACCTTCGATATCCGTAAGAAATGCAAGCTTGTCAGCGTGTACAGCCTTGGCAATAGCGCATGCTGCATCATCTGCGTTTATGTTATAGGTATCAAAATTCTCATCCATTCCAACAGGGGCGATGATAGGAAGATAATCATTATCAAGAAGATCATATAAAATCTTCGGATCAACTTTCTCAACTTCGCCAACAAAGCCAATATCCTTGCCGTCAGATAACTTTTTCTTTGCTTTTAAGAGACCTGAATCCTTACCGCAGATTCCGATAGCTTTAACACCAAGCTCCTGTACCATTCTTACAAGGCACTTATTTACCCGTGAAAGAACCATCTCTGCAATTTCCATTGTCTCGGCATCGGTAACTCTGAGACCGTTTACGAATTCAGCCTCTTTGCCGACCTTGCCTACCCACTTGCTGATAGCTTTTCCGCCGCCGTGAACGATGATGGGCTTGAATCCCACAAGCTTTAAAAGAGTAACATCTTTTATGACATTCTTTTGAAACTCCTCGCTCTCCATTGCGCTTCCGCCGTACTTTACAACAATGATCTTGCGATTAAATTTCTGAATGTAAGGAAGCGCTTCAATAAGCACCTCCGCCTTTTTTAATACTTCCTGCATATCCTTGTCCATGGTTTTTCCTCCAAATCCTCTCAGCTCAGCTTCTGTAATCTGCGTTTATTTTTACGTAATCGTAAGAAAGATCGCATCCCCATGCAGTAGCCTCTTCGCTGCCCATGTTCATATCAACTTCAGCAATGACTTCCTTCTGACTAAGTACTTTTGTTGCATAATCTTCATCGAATTTCTGTGGATCACCGTTTTTGAATAACAAAACGCTTCCTGCAGTGCTCTCCATACTAAGCACAACTTTTTCAGGATCAAATACAACACCCGAATAACCAAGTGCACAAAGTATTCTTCCAAAGTTGGCATCATGTCCGTATATCATTGCCTTGGTAAGTGATGAACAGATAACAGACTTCGCAAGAGTCCTTGCATTTTCCTTTGTATCTGCATTTTTAACATGAACGGTGAAAAGAGCCGTAGCGCCTTCTCCATCTCCTGCAAGCATTCTTGCGATCTCTTTGCAGATTGTATAAAGCGCTTCCTCGAAGTTCTTATAATCCTGTCCTTCTTCAAGGATTTCACTGTTTCCAGCTTCTCCGTTTGCAAGAACCATAACCGAATCATTTGTGGACATATCGCCGTCAACAGAGATCATGTTATAGGTTTCGTTTGCAACCTTCCTCAAAGCCTTCTGAAGAAGATCATGAGAAATGGAAACATCAGTTGTCACAAATGAAAGCATAGTGCACATGTTGGGATGAATCATTCCTGAACCTTTTGCAAGTGCACCTATCCTGCAGGTCTTACCGCCTGCTTCAAACTCTACTGCCATTTCCTTTGAATGAGTATCTGTTGTCATGATTGCTTCAGCTGCACCCGTTCCTGCTTCAAGTGAATCTGAAAGTTCAGGTACCATTATCCCGATGCCCTTCTTTACAGCTTCAATATTCATCTGCATACCGATTACACCGGTAGATGCAATAAGCACGGAGTTTTCCGGAACGCCAAGGAGATTTGAAACTTCTACTGCTGTCTCGCTGCAATACTTTCTGCCCTCCTCACCGGTACAGGCATTTGCAATTCCCGAGTTTCCAACGATGGCATGCACAGGATGAATTCCACTGCATATCTCCCTGTCCCATAAAACCGGCGCTGCCTTTACCACATTACTGGTAAAAACACCTGCTGCCGTACAGGGTGACTCACTGTAAATAAGCAGCATATCCTTTCGTCCCTTATATTTGATACCGGCCTCAGCACTTGCTGCCTTAAACCCTTTTGCTGCTGTAACTCCGCCTTCGATAATTTTCATAATAAGCCTCCAAAAGCATCACGCTTTAATAAATTCGGTAATATTGTTTTCATTTAATGTAAAGTCGTAATAGTTCATGTCATCTCTAAGGGTCCATCCCATTCTCTGCCAGAAGGCATTACCTACTTTATTAGTAACAAAAGCGTTCAGGGCCACTTTATTTATCTTTTCTTCCTTTAATCTCTCGATACAGAACTCAACCATCTTTTTTCCGATGCCATGACGTCTGTAATCCTTATTTACGCACACATGGTAAAAGCAGGCTCTTCTGCCGTCGTGTCCGCAAAGTATTGCTCCGACTATTTTGCCATCCTCAACGTCAACAGCACTGGTTGTCGGATTTCTCATAAGAAACATCTCAACGCCCTCAAAAGAATCGTCAATTGTTCTGATTCCGAAACCATCTATTGAATTCCAAAGTGCAAAGACTTCTTCATAGTCTTCTATTTTCATTGTTCTTACCATGCTGCAAATCTCCCGGTCTGAATTAATATAAGAAAAAAACAATCAGGGAAAAGCAGGAACCATTTCAAGTCCCGTGCTCTCTTCAAGGCCAAACAGAATATTCATGTTCTGAACCGCCTGTCCGGCAGCTCCCTTTACAAGATTGTCGATAGCACCCATCATGATCACTCTTCCGGTTCTCTCATCAATCTTAAATCCTATATCCACGAAATTACTGTTTTCAACCCATCTGGTCTCGGGATAAACTCCCTTGGGCAGTACTCTTACAAATTTCTCATCCTTATAATACTTGTCATATGCTGCCCTGATCTCCTCTTCTGTAGGAAGGCTGCCATCAGGCTTCTTGACAAGTGATGCATATTCTGTTGCAAGAATTCCTCTGTTCATGGGAGCAAGATGCGGTGTAAAGTTGATCACTATATCGCTTCCAAAAGCGTATCCAAGCTGTTCCTCTATCTCAGGAGTATGTCTGTGATTTGTAACTCCATAAGGCTTTGCGCTTTCATTTACTTCGCAGTAAAGATTGGCTGTCTTGGCACCTCTTCCTGCTCCGGATACTCCGCTTAATGCATCCACGATAAGAGTGTTTGGATCGATAAGCTTCTCCTTAACAAGAGGATATGCTGTAAGTATTGAACAGGTTGTGTAGCATCCCGGGTTGGCAACAAGTCTCTTTCCTTTGATGCTGTCCCTGTTGATCTCACAAAGTCCGTAAACAGCTTCCTCAATATACTGCGGTGACTTGTGCTCTATGCCATACCATTTTTCATATATATTTACGTCTTTTAATCTGAAATCAGCTGAGAGATCAATAATCTTTACCTTACTTAATATCTCATCATTAACCAGTCCCGCACAGAGTCCCTGGGGAGTCGCCGTAAAGATCACGTCAACCTTCTCAGCAAGTTCTTCCATATTATCATCGAGGCATTTATCATCTACTATCTGAAAAAAGTTTCCATATATAGAACTGAATCTTTCATCTATATAACTTCTTGATCCATACCACACAATCTCAGCCTGTGGATGTGAATATAAAATCCTCGCAATTTCTGCGCCCGCATAACCCGTTGCGCCAATTATTCCAACCTTAATCATTGTTTGCCTCCGTTAAATCTTCACTTATATGCTTTGCTATAGTCATTAACAATTATAAGCTTTGTGGAATAGTATAAGCAACATAACGTAAATATGCAAGGATTATTTATATTTATGCAAATAAATGTGAATTTTATAAATTTTTATGCATAAAGTACTTGTAATAATGTTAACACTGATGTATAGTTTTCGTTGTACACAAATTAAGGCCCATTGAAAAAAGTCTTGATTTATCTATATATCTGGTGTATTTATACAGATATAAATGAAATATACATCCGATATACAACATTAAAAAGTTTATTCATTTAATAATGAGAGGAGACGAAAACATGGCAAAGGAGAAAGTAATTCTTGCATATTCCGGAGGTCTTGATACAACTGCTATCATTCCGTGGCTTAAGGAAAATTATGATTATGAAGTTATCTGTGTCTGCATCGACTGCGGACAAGAGGAAGAGCTGGACGGTCTTGAAGAGAGAGCAAAGAGCTGCGGCGCTTCCAAGCTCTACATTTTGGATGTAATTGATGAGTTCTGTGATGAATATGTAGTTCCCTGTGTTCAGGCACATGCAGTATATGAGAACAAGTATCTGCTGGGAACATCCATGGCTCGTCCCCTCATCGCAAAGAAGCTTGTAGAGATCGCAAGAAAAGAGGATGCTGTTGCTATCTGCCACGGTGCAACCGGTAAGGGTAATGACCAGATCCGTTTCGAGCTTGGAATCAAGGCTCTTGCACCTGACATCAAAATCATTGCAGCCTGGAGAAGTGACAAGTGGACAATGGATTCTCGTGAATCTGAAATTGAATACTGCAAACAGCACGGAATCAACCTTCCTTTCTCAGCTGACAGCAGTTACAGCCGTGATCGTAACTTATGGCATATCTCTCACGAGGGCCTTGAGCTCGAGGATCCCAACGAGGCGCCTAACTACAAGCACCTTCTTGTACTTGGCGTAACTCCCGAGGATGCTCCCGATGAACCCACAACCGTTACAATGACTTTTGAGGCAGGTGTTCCGAAGTCTGTAAACGGCAAAGAGATGAAGGTTTCCGACATCATCCGCACACTTAACAAGCTCGGTGGAGAAAACGGAATCGGTATCGTAGATATCGTAGAGAACCGTGTAGTTGGTATGAAGTCCCGTGGTGTATATGAGACTCCCGGCGGTACAATTCTTTACGAAGCACATCAGCAGCTTGAGGAGCTCATCCTTGACCGTGATACATACACAATGAAGAAGGATATGGGCAACAAGTTCGCAGATCTTGTTTACGAAGGAAAATGGTTCACACCTCTTCGTGAAGCTGAACAGGCTTTCATCGAGTCAACCCAGAAGTATGTTACAGGTGAGGTTAAGTTCCGTCTCTACAAGGGTAATATCATCAAAGCCGGAACAACATCACCCTACTCTCTCTACAATGAGTCAATCGCATCCTTCAAGACAGGTGACCTTTATGATCACCACGATGCAGAGGGCTTCATAAACCTCTTTGGTCTCTCATGCAAGGTTCGTGCTATGAAGATGCAGGAAGTAGAAGGTAAGAAAAACATCTGATTCATAACTAAAAATGCCTGTGCAGGTTTTAAACTGCACAGGCATTTTTTTGTCATTATATATTTATTATCTGAAAAGCACCTCAATTGGTGAATAGTATATTGCTGCTGCCATCCCAATCTGAAGAAGTAATATAACAGGCATAAAAACCACAAAATACCAGTGCTTTGTTTTGTGCCTGAAGCTGTACATTCCGATAATACTTCCCAAACTGCCACCCATGATCGCCAGAATAAACAATATTGATTCAGGTGTCCTGAAGGCGTGTTTCTTTGCTTTTCTTTTGTCATTTCCCATTGCGAGAAAACTTATTAAATTTATAACGGCTAAATACGTAATTAATAATTCTAATGAGTTCATGAAGTCTATTTTATATAAAAGAAACCTTATTTGCAAACTGAAGTTTAGGGCCGCGTAAATTTACTGTAGGATTTAATAGGTTAAAGGAACCTTGATATGCTC
>CAMVLM010000006.1 GCA_947168335.1 uncultured Butyrivibrio sp.
TCCGTGTTCGCGATAACAACCGGTTTTCCACCTTCCATAACTGCTACGCAGCTGTTGGTAGTTCCAAGGTCAATACCGATAATCTTTCCCATAACATTACCTCCTGTATATTCAACATGTAAGTATAATTTCATCTATAGGATAAAGGGATCTGATCCCGATTATCTTTGCTGCCGTCAGTTGGCAACCTTGACCATACTGTAGCGGACGACGCTGTCGCGGTACATATAACCCTTCTGAAGTTCCTGAGCTACAACGCCCTCTTCAAATTCCTCGCTGTCAACCTGCATAACAGCGTTGTGGAAATTGGGATCAAACTCCTTGCCTACTGCTTCGATCGGAGTTACACCAAGATCCTCCATCTGCTTAAGGAGCTGTTTGTAGATCATGTTCATGCCATCAGCAAATGCTGAATTTTTTTCTTCTTCCGGAACAGCTGCAAGTCCTCTTTCAAAGTTATCAACTACAGGAAGTATTTTCTCAAGAACACTTGATGCGCCCTGATCGAACATCTGGGATTTCTCCTTGTCTGTTCTCTTACGGAAGTTATCAAATTCCGCAACCTGACGCATGTATTTATCCTGCATCTCTTCAAATTTTTCTTTGAAAGGATTCTTTTTCTCTTTCTTACCAAAAAGGCTCTTCTTGGATGCATCTGCATCTTCTGCTGTGTTCTCACCCTCTGCAGGCTCTGTATTCTCAGCAGTTTCACCGGCCTCTGCTTCTGCTGCCTCTGCCACTTTATTGGCTGCATCCGCAACTTTTTTTGCTTTCTTGGCAACCTCTTGCTGAAGTTCCTTAGCTGTCATCTTCTCAGCTTCTTCGGGGTTACTCTTTATTTCCTTTTCCTTACTCATTACTACTCCTATTGCTATTCTTTTTTATAGAGATCATCCAATGCTCTCATCATGTTTTTAAGAGCTCCGACGACTTTATCATAATCCATACGCTTCGGGCCTATGATTCCGACCGTTCCGCGCATTCCCTCACCCAGATCATATGTAGCTGTTACTACACTGCAGTCCTTCATGGACTGAACCGGTGATTCGTTACCAATATATACCTGAATTCCGGTGTTCTCGGCATCTGCCTGAAGAGAATTTTCAACAAAGCTTGTAAGATCACTCTTATCTTCAAATGTAGTGATAAGATCACTTGCTTTCTCTTTATCGGCGAGCTCGGGATATCGGAAAATATTATTTGCTCCACTGGTGTAAATCTGGAGATCCTCATCCTCGGTCACAGCCTCAGCAGCTGTATCTATCACGCTGCCCACGATGTCTCCCAGGATTCCTGCCTCCTGTTTCATAGCTGCTACAAGTCCGAGATTTATATCTCCTATTGAAAGGCCGCTGAGTCTTGTGTTAAGCAGAATATTCAGTTTGAGTATATCCGCATCGCTAAGCTCCTGGTCAGCTTCAATCATTCTGTTCTTGATGACATTACCTTCTATAACAATAGTTGTCAGAAGATTGCCCTCATCCACTCTGGAAACCTGGATGAACTTCAGCTTATTTCTTGTCATCATGGGAGCCGAAATCATGGAAGCATAATTAGTATCAACAGCAAGGGTCTTGGCCACCTGCTTAAGGAGCTTCTCAAGTTTCTCCTCCTTATCAAGGAGCATCTCCTTCATGTTCTCAACTTCCTGTTCCTTCTCAGAAAGCATCTCGTCTACATATACCCGATACCCCTGATCAGAAGGAATTCTGCCGGCTGAAGTGTGGGGCTGTACTATAAGGCCCATCTCCTCCAGATCAGCCATCTCATTTCGAATGGTGGCAGAGCTTAAGTTCAAATCCGTGTATTTAGATATTGTTCTACTGCCAACCGGCTCTCCAGTCTCAAGATAGTTTCGAACTATGGCGTGCAGTATTTTCTTTTTTCTATCATCCAGCTGCATTCCATTACCTCTTTTAGATGTGTTAGCACTCAACTCATTCGAGTGCTAACATCTTCTGTATCATAAATTACCACTACTTAAAATCAATGTCAATATTATCCACAGAAAATACACAAGAAAAGAAACTATTAATTGAAAAACCTCCGATGGAAATCCACCGGAGGTTTATATCCGTCTGATCAATATAAATTAAAGATAAAACTCGCCGTTAATCTCGCCGTTAACTACGAAATATACCTTGCTCTCCTCGGGCTTAACATAAAGATCAAGAGTCTTAATGTCAGCTACCTTGCCGCCCATGTCGTACTGATATACATTCTTGGCATTCTCGAGAAGTGTATCGTATGTAACGTCCTTATCAGCAAACTGAAGTACTACTGTTGCCTTTGAAGCAGCCTTTGTTGCTGTCTTCTTTGCAGGTGCAGCCTTCTTTGCAGGCTCAGCTTTCTTCTCAGCTGCCTTAGCGGGTGCCTTCTTTGCAGGTGCCTTAGCCTCTGCCTTCTTGGGCTCAGCCTTCTTCTCAGCTGCCTTAGCAGTTGTCTTCTTTGCTGTTGTTGCTTTCTTTGCAGCGGGTTTCTTAGCTGCTGTCTTCTTCTCTTCTGTCTTAACAGCCTCTACAGCCTTGGTTTCTTCCTTTTTTTCTCCAGCTATAACCGGTTTCTTGATAGTAGCAATCGGCTTTAAAGCTGCTTCTCTCAACTTGTCTTCAGCCATATCTCCCTCTCTTTCGTCAGGACGCATCGCTATGCGTTAAATCAAAATTTTCATTACGTTTTTGAGTTTAGTACAGTTTCTATAAAAAGTCAACATTTATGCGCTTTTAAGCCCATTTCAATTCTGTCAATCGCCATTTTAAGCGTATCCATAGAAGATGCAAATGAAATTCTTATGAATCCAGGGGCAAAATAAGCACTTCCCGGCATCGTTGCAACCTGATATTTTTCCAAAAGATATGAACAGATATCCTTATCATCAGAAAACATTATTCCATCTGAACCGATAAAGCCTATGTACTTTCTTACATCAAAGAATGCATAAAAGGCGCCCTGTATGTCTCCGCAGACAACATCGGGGATTTCATTGAGCCTTTTGTATACATAGTCTCTTCTTTTTTCAAACTCTGAAACCATCTCTGCAACTGAATCCTGAGGGCCTGTCAGCGCTTCAAGAGAAGCCATCTGTGAAATACTGGGCGGTGTGGTTGTTGTCTGGCTCTGAACTTTGATCGCCGAAGAAATTACATCTTTTCTTCCGCATACATATCCCATTCTCCATCCGGTCATTGAATAGGTCTTGGAAAAACCGTTTACAAGAATGGTTCTCTCCTTCATTCCCGGAACAGATGCAATACTGAAATGTCTGTTCTTACCAAATATTATTTTTTCATAGATCTCGTCGGAAATAATAAAGATGTCCCTTGCGATCGCAAGTTCTGCGAGTTTTCTCAGGGATTCTTCAGAATAAACAGCTCCGGTGGGATTGTCGGGGCTGCAGATGATAACTGCTTTTGTTTTTTCATTGATGGCATTCTCGATTGCCTCAAGATCAAGAGAAAAGTCTTCGTTCTTATTTACAAGAACCGGTGTGCCTCCGGAGAGCCTGACCATATCCGGATAACTTACATAGCAGGGAACAGGGATAATTACCTCATCCCCGTCACCTGCAACTGCCATAAGTGCTGCTGACAGAGCCTGCTTGGCCCCTGTCATTATGGCAACCTCATTCATTTCATAGGTTACCCCATTGTCCTTTTTAAGCTTTTCGATAACCGCTTCTCTCAAGGGCGCAATACCGTTACCTGTAGTGTATTTTGTAAAATTCTCACGGATTGCTCTGATTCCTGCATCTTTTATATTCTCGGGAGTGGGAAAGTCAGGCTCCCCCACGTTCAGGGATATGATCTCTTTTCCCTGTCTCTTAAGCTCGTCCACCTTGGCAAAAAGTGCCGTTGTAGGTGAAACACTAACGTTTTTCATTCTTGCGGAAAGCTCTGTACTCATATAATCTCCTCGGGACTTATGCCCTTTAATGCGCATTAAGCGAATTTGCTGTTACAACGGTGTCAGTGTGCCAATGCAAAATAAAGAAGCACGATAATACCAAGAACGATTCTATACCATCCAAACACCTTAAAGTCATGCTTTCTGATATAACCAAGCAGGAATTTGATGATAAGTATTGAAACTACAAATGCCACAATCGTTCCAACAAGGAGGATTGCAAGTTCTGCTGAAGTAAATGCCAGACCAAACTTTAAAATCTTGAGAAGGCTTGCTCCGAACATAACGGGAATTGCCAGGAAAAATGTGAACTCTGCAGCTACTGTTCTTGATACGCCAATCATGAGGCCGCCAAGGATTGTTGATCCGGATCTTGATGTTCCGGGAAAGATGGCTGCAATAAGCTGAAATACACCGATAAGCAGGGCTGTTTTAATGTCAATCTCTTCAAGTGTGTTGATTTTTGGGGATTTGCCCTTGTTTTTATTCTCAATAATGATAAATCCGATACCGAAAACGATAAGTGCGATTGATACGCAGACTCCGTTATAGAAGAGCGCGTCAAAGACGTCATCAAAAAGAACTCCCACAATAGCGGCAGGCACACAGGCGATAAGGATTTTACCCCAAAGTACCCATATGTCCTTTTTCATGACCTGATGATTTTGTCTTGCTTCCTTCGAAAAATCAAAGGGGAAAATTTTATTCCAGAACAGGATTACAACTGCAAGGATTGCGCCAAGCTGGATAACTACCAGGAACATTTCCCAGAATTCCGGGCTTACATCCATTTTTACGAATTCATTCAAGAGGATCATGTGACCGGTAGAACTTACAGGAAGCCACTCGGTTATACCCTCTATAATTCCAAACAAAACTGCCTTCAATAAATTCAACATAAACTCCTCCAAATACTTACAAATCATTTGCAGACTAGTGTATCACATTCGGAGGCATACGTCCAAAGAATGATTAGTGGCTATTCCTGCATAATCGGGACAAGAGAAAAGTCATTGCAGGCCGGCAGATTTACAGACTGGTACATGCGTGTATGCAGATAGTTTATGCTGTCAGGAAGGTTAAAATAATCATATATGGTAGGGTCCTGGTCATCCCAGGTACAGTCTACGTTGTAGTAATTATCCCCGAGTTTTACAACATTCCATGCGTGAAGCTGGAATGCGCCAGCACCCACGCAAAGATAGGCAGGCACTCCGAGACGCTGCATAAGATACTGAAAAGCCTTGGCATAACCTGCGCAGACGGTTTCATTCTGAACGATCGCGCTGTATGCACTCTGATCAAGAGGAGTATGCTTATATGTAAGCTTTGACGCAAGAGCATCATGAACATAAGCTTCCTTCTCCAGGGGATTCTCCAGATTGTTTGCACCTTCAAGGATTTTTGAAGCATACGCCTCAAATTCATTTCTTGCAAGGGCAAGATCTCCTATTCTGTCATAAAAACTCAAAACAAGTTTAAGCGCAGATCCATTCCAGTCATATTCTGTATAGAAAGTGGTATCCAGCCAGAAAATTTCAGGATGGTCATATGCTACGCTCTGAATTACATTCTGAAGTTCTGACATTGATGCATTCTGAACAGGCTTAAAAGCTCTGTTAAAGGCATTCGCATTGGCATAAACCTGCCTGTACAGACTCTTTGACTTCTCATCAAGCATATTGTAGTAAGGATAGAACTCGGCATTAAAATCAAGCCCGTCACCTTTTTCTCCGTAACCCACAGATTCGGAAATCTGTTTTGCCTGTTTTTCATTTTCAACATCTATGATATCAGGACTAAGCTCAGCCATGGAGCTTCTGTCAGTAACAGCCTCAGGCGTATAGGTGAATTCTTCCGAAGTCTCTTCCTCTACAGGCTGTGTCTTTTCATTGGAAGCCGTAATGGTAACAAGAGGTGTTAAAGTGATTGCTGAATCGGAATTATCTGTAGGCGTTGCAGCATTCTCTGTGTTCTGCACCTGACCAGATTCAGTTTTCTCGCCTTCAGTCTCAGTATTCTGTGCCTGATCTTCGGACGCACTATTATCAGACTCAGAGCTTGCCTGATCTGAGCTATCACTATTAGTATCCGGTTTGAATTTATTTGGGTCGTAGACATAGGAAGTAGATGCTATCTGCGAAGCATTAGAAGGCGCCTGTGCTGTATTCTCAGTCTCCTTGTATGACTGAAGAATCTCCGATACCATCTTTCCAAGATTGGGATTTATAACGCATATACCTATACACGCCACAAGCCCCAGAATGATACCCAGTACTCCAAAAAGAAAATTCTGGGCTACATCGACTTTCTTTATTTTTTTCTTCTTTTTCTTTTTAGGCTCCTGAACTTCCTGTTCAGCATTTTTATCTTTATTCTCTGCCATATTATCACATCCTTGTACTGTAAGATTTTTAATCCTTTAAAAATCCGGCGAAGATATTTTCTTTAAACATCCCTGCTCTAAAAATACATAGCAAAAAGTGAGGCGATCTCTCGCCCCACTTAAATTATAACATTGCAGTATTATTCAAATTGTAAAAAAAGCCTTATTTATCATTAAAAATTCGTTAAATCACTCTACTGTTACGCTCTTTGCAAGGTTTCTCGGCTTATCAACGTCAAGACCTCTTGCAACAGATACGTAGTATCCAAGAAGCTGAAGCGGGATAACGGCAAGTGATCCGATGAAGTGGTTATCCATCTTGGGGATATATGTTGCAAAATCAACAGAATCCTCTATCTCATAATTGCCGTAAGCTGTAAGCCCCATGAGATAAGCACCTCTTGTCTTACATTCAAGCATATTTGACATAGTCTTCTCATAGAGTTCACTCTGACCGAGAATACCAACAACCAGAGTTCCGTTCTCGATAAGACTTATGGTTCCGTGCTTAAGCTCTCCTGCAGCATATGCCTCTGAATGGATATATGATACTTCCTTCAGCTTAAGACTGCCCTCAAGTCCGATTGCATAATCGATACCACGTCCGATAAAGAAAACATCCTTGGAATTGGATATCTTTGATGCAAACCACTGGAGTCTCTCCTTGTCATCAAGTACCTTCTGAACACATTCAGGAATACGGTCTATTTCTGAAATATAGTGCTCATAATCCTTCTTCTTGATCAGATCTCTCACAAGACCAAACTGAAGTGCAAGCAGATATGATGCAACGAGCTGACAGCTGTATGCCTTTGTGGTAGCAACTGAAATCTCGGGACCGGCAAGTGTGTAGAGAACATGGTCTGCCTCACGGGCAATGGAAGAACCTACAACATTAACGATTGCAAGAGTCTTAACACCAAGCTCCTTAGCCTCGCGGAGAGCTGCAAGAGTATCAGCAGTCTCACCTGACTGAGAAATAACGATTACAAGTGCATTTTTATCAAGTATGGGCTTTCTGTAACGGAACTCGGATGCAAGTTCAACACGAACCGGTATCCTTGCGAGATCCTCAAATACGTACTGTGCAGCCATACCTACATGCCATGCTGAACCACAGGCAACTATCTCGATGTTTGATACGCTCTTTATAAATTCATCATCAATTCCGACATCTGAAAGATCAACTTTGCCCTTTTTAACAAGAGAGTTGATCGTATCTCTGATAACTGCAGGCTGCTCGTGAATCTCCTTCATCATGAAGTGCTCAAATCCGCCGCGCTCTGCTGCCTCAGCTGTGTACTTGATCTCAACAAGTTCTTTTTCTATCTGATCTCCGTTAAGGTCATAAAACTCTGCCTTACCGGAAACAAGCTTAGCCATCTCATTGTTGCCAATGTAGTAAACGTTCTTGGTGTGATTGAGAATAGCCGGTACATCTGATGCCACATATGTCTCACCATCAGCGATACCGATGATCATAGGGCTGTCTTTTCTTGCAACATAGATTTCATCCGGATGATCCGCGAACATTACTTCAAGGGCATAGGAACCGCGAACACGAACCATTGTCTTGGCAAGTGCATCGATAGGACCAACCTGATACTTTTTGTAGTAATAGTCAACAAGCTTGATCGCAACCTCAGTATCAGTATCTGAATAGAACTCATAGCCATTCTTTATGAGCTTTTCCTTAAGTTCCTGATAGTTCTCGATGATTCCGTTATGAACTCCTACAACCTCAGATTCAACAGGGCCTGATGCAGATCCTGAACAATTTCCGGAAACATGAGGGTGCGCATTGATCTGTGAAGGGCCTCCATGAGTAGCCCATCTGGTGTGACCGATACCACAGCAGCCAACTACAGATGCACCATTATCAGTCTTCTCCTCAAGGTTTTTAAGTCTTCCGACAGCCTTAACCACTTCAGCCGGAGCCTTGCCATTTCTTACAGCAATTCCCGCTGAATCATATCCTCTATACTCAAGCTTGGAAAGACCCTCCAGCAAAATGGGTCCTGCCTGATGTTTTCCAACAAATCCTACTATTCCGCACATATTCTGTCCTTTCCGGGCTTATCCCCTGGCCGTGAGCCTTACTGACTCCTCCTCTAAAAAGAGATGCTAATCCTGTGCATATATAATCCTGATAATTAAGGATTATAATTCAAACTTCTGCTTATCTTCTACAGTTATATCTGTACCCATCTGTATCTCGATAAGCTGCAGCTCATCATCACTGTTATTTACAATGGTGTGCTTTTCTCCTGCCTTCATGGAGATTATATCACCAACGTGAACACTTCTCTCAAAACCGTCAACAACGGTTCTGCCTGTTCCATGAACGATTGTCCACACTTCATCTCTTCTCTCATGAGAATGGTAGTTCATGGAATGACCGGGATTAAGTGTAACCTTGATGGTCATTGAATCCTTTTCAACATCTATTACACGGTAGCTTCCCCATGATTTCTCGGCAAACATTATCGGCTGCTCGATCTTTTCAACATAGGGCTTGATATATGAGCTCTGTTCCTTGTCAGAAACAAGGATGCCTTCAGGAGAAACAGCTATAACCGCATTTTTAATTCCCATTGCAATTACGGGAAGATTCATATCATTGATAACATGTACATTATCACAATTGTCATTAAGAAGAGCTTCACCGATTGTGCTCTCTTCCATGGCTTCTGTAAGTGTATTCCATGTTCCCAGATCTTTCCAGAGGCCACCGAATCTCATAACATTTATGCTGTCTTCTTTTTCAACAACAGCGTAGTCAAAGGAAATCTTCTCAAGTGTATCATACTTGTTAAACAGATCCTTGTAATCAGTAAAGTCTATAAGCTCGTGAGCCTTGTTAAGCAGGTATGAAAGCCTGTATGCAAAAATACCGCCATTCCAAAGTGCTCCCTTGGATATATAATCCTTTGCTGTCTCTACGTCAGGTTTTTCCTTAAAAGAAACCACCTTGGAAACATCCGATTTGTCCTCGGGAATGATGTAGCCGTACTTCTCTGAAGGATAAGTAGGATTGATTCCCATGAGTGTAAGGTTCGCATCGCCTTTTGCAGCCAGCTCTGAAAGCTTACTAAGCGCCTTGAAATAATCAGCCTCAACATAAGGGTCAACCGGGCATACTACAACCGGATCATCTTCGGATACTCCCTGTACGTCCTTAAGATATGCACTTGCAAGAGCGATTGCAGGGAATGTATCTCTTCTGCATGGCTCGATTGAAATTCCGACATCCATGCCGAGCTGATTATTTATAGCAGAAACCTGTGTCTTACTGGTAGCTATTGTCACGCTGGCATTAGGATCTATCTCTTTTATCTGGCGGTAAACCCTCTGAACCATGGATTCATATTCGCCATCTTCTTTTTTAAATATCTTGATAAACTGTTTTGATCTTACATCATTGGACAACGGCCAAAGTCTCTGTCCTGATCCACCTGATAATAAAATTACATTCATTACAAATACCTCATTGAAAAAGTTGCCCCATGACAAAGGCCATGGAGCGGGTTTTTATCTATGTTTTTTGCTGAATATTACTTAACAACGCCCTTTTCAAGGTATTCTGCGAGGTTGGTTCTGATATGCTCTTCAGCACGCTCAACCGCAACCTTCTCCATATCATGCTTGACCATGATCTCAACAAGCTCTTCGAAGCTTGTCTTTGTGGGATTCCAGCCAAGCTCCTTTTTAGCCTTGGAAGGATCACCCCAAAGATTTACAACATCGGTAGGTCTGTAGAAATCAGGGCTTACTTCAACAAGTACTTTACCTGTAGCCTTGTCGATACCCTTTTCATCTATATCTTTACCCTGCCACTCAAGCTCGATACCTGCGTGCTTGAATGCAAGAGTTGCAAACTCACGAACGGAGTGCTGTACACCTGTAGCAATTACGAAATCCTCAGGCTTGTCATTCTGAAGAATCAGCCACATACACTCCACATAATCCTTGGCATATCCCCAGTCGCGAAGTGAATCAAGGTTACCAAGAAGGAGCTTGTCCTGCTTGCCCTGCGCGATACGGGATGCAGCCAGTGTGATTTTTCTTGTAACAAAAGTCTCGCCACGTCTCTCTGACTCGTGATTGAAGAGAATACCTGAACAGCAGAACATGTTGTATGCCTCTCTGTATTCCTTAACGATCCAGAAGCCGTACTGCTTGGCAACAGCATAGGGACTGTAAGGGTGGAAAGGTGTATTCTCGTTCTGAGGAACCTCCTCAACCTTACCATAAAGCTCTGAAGTTGATGCCTGGTAAATACGGCATGTATCTGCAAGACCGCAAAGTCTGACTGCCTCAAGAACACGAAGCACACCTGTTGCGTCAACATCTGCAGTGAACTCAGGTGAATCGAAAGATACCTGAACATGGCTCTGCGCAGCAAGGTTGTAAATCTCATCAGGTCTGACAAGTGAAACAACCTGCATTATGCTCATGGAATCACCAAGATCCCCATAGTGAAGGTGGAAATTCGGTGTACCCTCCAAATGAGCGATACGCTCTCTATAGTCAACTGATGAACGGCGGATTACTCCATGTACCTCATATCCTTTTTCAAGAAGAAACTCTGCGAGGTAGGAACCATCCTGACCTGTAACACCTGTAATCAAGGCTTTCTTTGCCATAAAATTATTCCTTTCTGTCAAAACAAGCGCAAAATGAAAATTTTTAAAAAGCGCATGAGCATTATATCATTAATTTATTTTTGGTCAATTACTTTACAAATACAGCTCCCAAAATCTTAACTCCGTATTTCTCACAAAGCTCAATCTCACGAGCAATATTTTCATACTTGGATGAATCTCTTCTCTCCACAAGGACAGCTACATCTGCATCAGCCATACTCTCCATATCGGCGGGAGAATTAAGGACATCGTTGCAGATTTCAATGCTCTTCTCAGCTTCTTTTGAAGTAAGCGCCTTTACAAGATCATCTCTTATGACGTTAGCTTCATTATCCCTGGCAACTCCTATTACGCAAATCTTAGATACCTTCATCTTGGTAGAAGCTATTCCAATACCGGAAACCGCAACGTCGAGTCTACTATTCGCATTACCCTTAACTGAAATCTCATCTATCACAGATACTCCAAAAGCATCCCTGAGATCATCTGCTGTGTGAAGTCTTCCGGACATAACGTATCGGATTGCTATCCATAACGCTGCAAGGAAAGCGCCAATGAAAAGACCCAGGATTACATATTTGACGCTGAAAGTACGAATGGTCTGAACTTCTACCTGGGATTCCTCATCGAGATATTTCGCAAGAAGATCCTTTACTCCATCTATCGAATCATCTTCTTCATCAGAAGGATTTATCAAAATCTTATTGTTAATAAGTCCCACAAGAGCAGTGTAATATGGCTTCTGCTCAGTAGTCATTATCGCCAGGAGATAATTCATATTATATCGAAGATTATATGCATAAGTATTATAGTCCTTCTGTATAGTTTCTACATTTGAATCCTTACCTATAGTAAAATATGTATCAATTGGCTTAATATTATAATCATATGCTTCTTTTATTTTTGCTGTGGCACCATCTATATGGTTCTGTAAAACAGCCATTATTGTTTCGCACATTTCTTTGTCAGAACCAATTACAGAAATCTCCATAACAGAACTGCCGGTAACATCTATGCCTATCAGTTCATTTATATAGTTATTATCTACATCCAGCCCTATTGCAGATTTTATCTCTGAAATAATATCATCCGTTTTCAACTCTAAAGAATATGCCTGAATAATACTGTCAGCATCACTTATTAAAATCAGGCCATCTCCTGTAGTTGAAAGCAGCATCTCATTATCTTTTTCAACTGAAACAGAATAATCATCAATTGAATATGCTGCTATAAGCTTAGGAACATTATTGGGATCCACCTTCATAATAACTGAAGTATCTCCATATTTCATAAGATCAGCATAATCTCTTGCATAACCCAAATAATGATCTGCCGTAGCCTCTACAAGACCAGCATCAGCTTCAGAGAGGTTTTCTCTATATGTTTCAAACTGCGTCAAATCCTCCTCAGAAACCTTAACTCCAGATTCTGACTTAACTGTTACAGTGGATTTATAGTATCCAATTACCCCGACGATTCCAGCACAAATAAATGAACACAAAATAAGAATTTGCCATCGTTTTATAAGATGCTTCGCAAGATCTAGTAAATCAATTTCAAGATTGTCTTTATAATTCATCCTCAAATAATCTCCCACAAATTGTACACGGCGCGACTAACCATCGCGCCGTAGTCATCGTAAACATTATACAGTATCTTACAAAATTGTAAAATCAAGGCTAATGCCTTAAGATTGTCATTCTATCCATAAGCATTTTATAAGTATGTTCTCTTCCTTCAAACCAGCCTTGATCAATTTCTTTAATTTGATTTATTCCAATTTCACGAACAGCCTCAATAGCCGCCTGCTTCTGCGAAATATGCCTTGGTAATGTAGTCTGACAAAGAGCGCCCTCAACATTATCATATGCCTTAAATGCCTGATTAAAATCCATAAGGTCATGGAGCCTGATCGGTCTTCCTGACTTATTATCAATCAGCAATCCCCAATTCTCCCAATGGCGATCCGTATTGCCAACTAGATAATCCACAATATTCATCATATAGTAGCCATGCTTATCTATTCGTATTATCTCTTCAATAGGATTAAGATCATGATTAACGGCATATATATCAAATGCCGCCCTGGTTGCAATACTATAGTCAAGATTAGTCATGATTTTGCTGGAAGAAACCTCGAGTCCATCATACTCATCACGAGAATAAGTTACCTGATTGCAATCAAAGCAGCTGCAGATTTTACTGGCTAAGAGTTCATTCTCCACATTTTCTTTATCGCCATCCTTATAAAGATAAAATCCATCTTCTTTCCTGATCCATGCTTTGGGAAATACTCCGCTTGTTGATACATCATCTGCTATTAAATGCGCATTCTCTACTGTCATTGATTTGCCTCTTAAAGACAAATCCACAAACGCATTATCCAAATGATTCTCAAAAATATTTACTTTTGAGAATGTCACGTCCTCATCTTCTGTTTTTACCCAGTAAATATCCGAAAGTGTAAGGCAATGGTATGTAAGTGCTATAGCTGCTCGGTCTTTGTCGGTTTTGCCCTGCATAAGGCCAAGACTGCCAAGAATCTCTTTTGCATACTTTCTATCCAAAGTCAGAACCCTGTTAGCACACCAATAATAAAAATTTGTAAGGTTATTGACCATAATATCAATATCTGAACCATCTTCAAGCCACAGGTCATAAGGCAAGCGATCCTTACTCACTATATTTGCAATGCCATTGCTGCTGAGTGTAGCTATTAAGTTTTCGCCGCACATAATTTGCCACTTGATAATCATCTTTTTCCCCAAGTATTGCAAAAACTACAAATTTGATGAATACTAAACTACTCTTTTCACTATTCTTCTAATATATACAATCAATGCTGAAACAAATACTGCTAATATATATATTATTATGGGTGCGATATTGCTGTAAATAACAGACATTACATTCGGAAGATACGGAAGGCTTCTCATGAAAAGATCAATTACAATAGGATGAAGAATATAGATATATAAAGAATAATTCTTTCCGATATAATTTGCTATTCGTAACCTCCCATCCCAAAAGTGACTCACAAATAGAATAAATAATGCAACGCTTAAAAGAGTACTGCTAATATAATGTTCACGCACACTACTTAAACCATAATGATTAAGCAAGTCCTTTTCTAAACCGGTAGTTATTATAAACAAAAGAACAAATAAACAATTCAAAATAGGCTTTGTACCTATAATTTCAATAATTCTATTATTCTTTCGAAGAAGATATCCTATTGTAAAATATGGTAATGCAACACATAAAAAATTCCTCACATAAAGATATGAAAACTCTCTATGCATTAGTACTAGAGAATACTTTCCAAAAGCTAAATCTGTACATAGAAGTATTGGCATAGCAATCATTAAAATGATATCCGCTTTTCCTGGAATTAGCTTTTTCAATAAATAAACCACTATAAGGCAATAAAGTAGCGAGTATAAATACCATAGATGTCCACCATCAGGCGGATTATTAAGTAAAACCCATTCTATCATTTGCGTTTTGCCAAACTTTTCTAGAATAATTGTGCCTACACTCTTGCCATATGAAGCCTCAAATATCACATCTTTAATTAAGTATAATACTGTACTCGTGATTGCAAGCAGAAATATTTTCCTTATTTCATCTAATTGTCTGCACTTTGCCTCTGTAATCACATAAAAATATCCTGTTATCATAAAAAACACAGGAACTGCTATTCTTGCTATCGCAATAGCATAATAGCCGACAAGCCCAGGGAAATTTATATGGATAATTACAACCAAAAACGAACAAATTGTCTTTAAAATGTCTAGTCCATATACTCTGCCTTCAAGCTTAGTAGTCATTATAGTTCTTCCACACCTCCAATTTCGATCACATTATGAATATACCCTGTTAAAACTATTTTCATCATTAAGAAACATTGACTTATCTACTATCTCATGTGAATCACTTTCCAAGACAATAATTGATATTCCTTTATCTTCCGTAGTCGTTTCAGAAATAACGTTACTAAGGAAACTTAATTCTGTACCATTTAAATCTCCTGTCACTTTAAAATTCTTTCTATCCAGGTCCATGGAAGAATAATCAACATAATAAATACTTTTATGTGATTCATCCTGCACATCAATGCCCAAATTATTCAGTAATCTTGCCTGCTTATCTGTAATGGCATCAACATTTATATCCAAAACGCAATCATAACTATTATCTGCAAGCATTGATAAATATGCATTTAAATCATCTTGTGCAGCAAAATTATTTTTCTTGAACTTCTTATATTTTTCATAGTCCGAATCCCACAATTCGCACAATGCGGCATTTTCTTTATGACTCTCAATACCATAATTTTCTGCCAAATAATTTCCCAGGTAGTTAGTTACTTTCCTAGCTCCTGACCCATTTAAATGGCTTGCTTCATCCGAACAGTCTGTAGCATAATCAATCAACCCTTCCATCTTTAAAAAGTTTATGTAGTCCACGCCATATTTCTTAGCTATATCAGGAACTCTGTTTGCTTCAAGCTGCTCATCTTCTGAAGCCGGGAACGGAAGATATGTAAGAAGAACATCAATTCCACGATTTTGACACTCCTCTATCATCTTTTCCAGATATTCTATTCCCAAAGTTGTTTCTGTTTCGAATTTTCTGTCCCCAACTGACCAGCTAAATGAATTGACATCAGCGACAAAGTTTCTTGTTTCAGCACCTTTTTCCACTTTATATGACGGATTGAAATCTTCCGCCGTCAACTCATTCCATCTTGCATGATAAATTGAAAAATCAAACAAATACTCCATCTGTTCAGAAAAGTCAGTTGCCAGATCCTGCATCATTTCTACTTTAGTCTTGCTAAAAGGAAAAGCATCCAATTCCAAATGCGAAAGTGCCGGATTTAGTTTTCCATAACCGTTTATCAGCATACAATCGATTACAACAACTTTAGGAACATGGTAATCAAATGCATTCATCATTACCCAATATGTTGTTGAGATATTCATTCCGTGTCCGGCAAGATTAAAGGATGTGATTCCATAGTCCTCCCAAAGTTCCATAGGATACACACCATTTATCATATGGCTTGTCCCAAGAAACAAAACATCATAATCTGATGTATCAGTGAAAAACTCAGCACATCTTTCATCTGCATCTTTTCTCTTTAAAACCTTACCGGCACCGGTTATGGCAAGAAGAACTGTAATAACCACAACCAACACGCTGATTATTCTATATATATGTTTTCGCATCATTAGATCCTTTAAAACTGAAAATAGATAAAACTGGAAGCTTCATATGCATTTCCCCATATTCCGAAAATGAGTATCAGGAAAATCGATCCGGCAAATACTGCCCATCTGAACCAGTACTCCTGCTCCAGTATAAACTTCCTTATGCAGATTCCCTTATACTTCAGGCAATCTGATCCTATCAATATTGCGATTGCCAACAACATGATATTAAAGTTTTTCCTGTCCAATCCACAGGAATAAAGAGAATCATCAAATAAAATCCATGGATTATGGACAAAAATCATGCTTTTAATAATCTGAAAAGCACTTAAAAATCTCTTTGCCCTGAAGAATATCCATGCAAAATCAACTAAAACAAATGTCCCAAAGATTTTAATCAGTTTGTGGCTAAACGCATTCCTGTTAAAATGTAATGCTTCATTTACCTTATTTCTGACGGGCATCAATAATTCACCAATTACCTGATAGAGACCATTAAGTCCTCCCCATGCCACATAGCTCCACTGGGCACCATGCCACAAGCCACTAACAAGAAAAACAATCATCTTATTGATCAGCTTTTTGGTTTTTCCTCTTCTGCTTCCACCAAGTGGAATATACAGATAATCTTTAAACCAGGAGCTCAATGAAATATGCCATCTTCTCCAAAAATCCATAACCGAATCTGCCATATAAGGTGCATTGAAATTCTCCATCAACTGCACACCAAGAATCTTGGCCGCGCCCATTGCAATTGTAGAATAACCGGCAAAATCACCATAAATCTGAAAAGCAAACAAAACAGTAGCCACTACTAAATACATTCCGCCATAGGTTGAAACATCTCCATAAATCGTATCAACCACAATGGACACTCTGTCTGCAATCACAATTTTCAGAAAGTATCCCCATATCATTAGCAGTATACCTTCTCTGAAATTGTCAAAATCAAAATGGGAAGGCGTCGCCAATTGTTTCAGCAGATTTTTGGATCTCTCGATAGGTCCCGCCACTAATTGAGGGAAAAAGGAAACAAATAAAGCATATCGAAGAAAATTTTTCTCCTCATAAATCTCTCCACGATATACATCCATTGTGTAAGAGAGCGCCTGAAATGTAAAAAAAGAAATACCCACCGGCAACAGAATATCAACCTGCGGGATCACCAGATTAACATGTATCAATTGAAACAGCTGATCTAATGTATCAATTAAAAAATTAGTATATTTAAAATAGAATAAGATTCCTATATTTGAAGCAAAGCTAACGAAAACCACCAGTTTTCTTCTGAAATTCCTGGTCTTTTCCTCCACATCACCTGCACTGATCCGCCCCAGCATCAAGCCACTCAGATATGTTATTACAGTTGAAGTCAGCAGCAAAATTGCATATTTTGCATTCCAACACATATAAAAATAATAACTTGAAACAAGAAGCCAGATATATCTGATTCTGTTCGGAATAATAAAGTACACCATTACTACTAATGGAAAAAATATTAAAAATTGTCCTGAATTAAACAACATATATTCTCTATCCTCTTCATAAAACCAAGCTGTACCTGCATATTATTTAAGCGGACATACTTTTTGGCACATTAAACAACCAACACATTTTGCATCATCAATAACCGGATAGAGAAACCCCTCTTCATCCTCCTCCATTGTAATCGCCCCTTTTGGGCATATAGAATAACAGGCAGTACACCCGCAGCATTCTTCTTTGTTTGAAAACAGTATTACCTTATCGTTTGCCATAATTGCTCTCGTATCACTTTATATTCAATATCTTTCTTATCTTCTTCTCAATCTTGTATACTTTGGACTGTCCTGTATATCTCTTGAAAACATACATGAATCCATGCTTCTTGTATTCCTTCCAGAATCTGTCCCTTTCAGGGGAAACTTCTGTAGGCTTCTCCAGATTAGGCTGAAGGCATTCACTAATGGCACATTCGTTCAAATCAGCCAGCTTTGAAGCATGTTGAAGCATAAACTCCCCCTTTTCAGTATGACTGATTGCAAGAGATACCCCATCCTCTGTATAAATATCCGGAAATCTCTCCTTAATTCCCCAGAAATCTCCTATAGTAAGATCTGTCTTCCTGTAAGGTGTCGCAAATTTGCATGCATGGCAGCTGGGTCTCAAAGCACATCTGCAATAAAAAAGCTTTACATAATCAGATATGGAAATTTCCCTGTTATCCTCAGTAACTGCAACAGCAGTGGGACTTGACCATCCATTTCTTTTATCTTTGAAGCTCAATTTCCTTAATCTTCCATATGGTTCTATATACTGTGACCAAAGTTTAGGAGACGGAACCCCATGACAAATTATATCTACGGTATATACACGGTCAGCAAAGCCCTTTAGTTCTGAATATTTCCTAAAGCCTTCTGCCTGACACCCCATTCCAACAAACAACAAATTCTTTTGAGGATTGCTTATTAACCAGTTTTCAGACTCTTTGTAAATATCACCCAGATAGCTCTGTATATACATGGAACCCCTGGCTTTATCACGTCCCGACCGATCCGTGATAATTGAAAATTCCGGCCTGTTGGTTTCATAATTATATGAAGAACATGAAATGGCATAACCTTCTTCTAAAAAATATTCTGAAATTGCGGTAAATGCCCCGCCTGATGAACTTGTTTTTTGATTTTCACTGTTTTTCAGCATTAGAGCATAAGCACGTTCTGCCATTCTATTACCTCTTTAGTTTCTTAGCGTACTGAACAAAGGTAGGATTCATCAATACGTTTACTGCTATTCCAACAATACTTACTGCGACAAAGCACAATAATCCTACAAATGCAAACTGAATATAATTCTCAGCTGTAATATTGAGCTTATTTCCAAGCATTACCGTTGCAAAGAACACAAGATAATTTCCACCCATTATCTTAATGGATTTGAAATATGATCTCTTCATTACCTTTCTGTCAGAAATATATACACACCACAACACCTTCAGTGGAAGTGCTATAACCGTTGCAAAAAGCACACCAAGAATACCATATCTGTTTACAAGTAACACTGATGCAACCAGATTGATTATCGCCTCAGTCATTGAAATCCAGCTGGTCTGCTTTGCATATCCGGCGATTCCTGTAAGATTTCCGCTGACATATCTACTCCAGGATAAAAGCTGTGTTAAACAGAAAAGAAGCGGTAAACCTTCATAAATGTACTCAATATCAGTTACACCATGCGTATACAGCTTAACAAACGGAATACAAAGTAAATAAGCCGTACACATCATTATTGTCATGCCGCCAAGGAATAACGTGGTAAAAGAGTCATGTATTTTCTCATACTCTTTTAAATCTTCATGATATTTCTGTCCAAGCATATAACAGATATTTCCATATACTCCATTCAGCAAAACATTCAGATTACTGAATATCATGTTATAAACAGAATAAACACTGGAAATACTGGTACTGATAAATATGGAGAGCACTATCATATCTGTGGAAGAAAAAATCGTCCACGCCATTTCAGTGATAACATATGCATTTCTGTCTTTCAATTTATGGTCATCAGAAGCTTTTGTCAGCTCTACCCAGCTGTAATGCTTCTTGAAATATGCTTTATAAACAAATACCTTAAGCACACTCAATACAAAAAATGCCAACTGCAAAATCGCAATATTTATGCCCAGATAAGCCATGACAATCTTCACAACATAAGTGAGAATTCTATTAACCACGGCTATCTCATTGTTGATATAACCTTTACCATCCACAGTAAGCATTACGGTTATTGTCTCTATAAAATAAAAAGAAACAACTCCCGACAGACCTTCAAAAATAACGACAAGGAAAATTGTAAGCCAGTCAACATTACTTTTCAGTATACCCGGCAATATGGTTGCCAGAGCCAGCACACCAAGACCATAAATAATTGTAATTTTCCTGTAGTACTGCTGAGATACCGATAAAACCTTTGATATCTCTGACCTGTTATTCTCAGAAATCGGTTTAAAAAGTTCATTTCTGGATGCCTGACCGATTCCGGCCTCCAGTAACGCCATATATGTAAATATCTGAGTTATTGTACTTACCAATCCGTTTATATCTGATCCGTAATTAGTAATCATAACTCTGGGAATAATTATTCCCAGAACGATTATAATCAGCTGACCACCAAAACCGACTATTACATTTTTCTTGAAATTTCTTTTATTCTCGCTCATTTACAATTCCCATGAATCAATTATTCTTTTTGATTTATCAATCAACTCATTTAAAACACCATAATCAAAAGTCCGGCCATCATACTTCACCATTTCCAGAAGCTCTTCTGTTCTGCTTCCAAGTTTATTATGTGGCTTATATATTAACTTCTTGTCAAAAATAATTGAAAAGCTGACTGCATGAAAAGAATTTGTTGCAACAACCTCAGCATTTTTTATTAACCATACAAACTGCTCAGGAGAAACATTTTTGATCATGTCCCCTTCAATTCCCATGTCTACATTAGTGGGATGAACTATTATCACTTCATACTTCTTCTCATCCCTTAATGATTCAATTTCTTTAGACAATTCCTTATTAGGCTGTAACATATATACAAAAATGAATGGCTTATTTACCATTACCTCTTTTGAAAACTCTGCCCATTTCTCAACACTAAGCAAGAATACCGGATCACAGACCTGCTCAGATTCTATCCCGGATTCCTTTAATATTCTCTGTGCAGCTTTCTCACGCACGGTGATTCCATTAAAATTATCTGCTTTTCTCTCTATTTCCTTCCGGTATTCGTCATCTATTGAACTAACTCCAAAGCTGCCAGCGTAGGAATAAACCTTCTGTCCGCTCTTTTTAAAATCAGCCCAATAAGCATAATCATCTCCTACAATATCCATATTCCAAATCTGGTCACTACCTATTATCACCGAAGTATAATCCTGACCAATCTGCTTTTTGGTAACGATTTTATCTGACTTAACTCCTAACTTTTCTCGCCTGAATCGCTCGAATGCTTTTCCCTGAGCCTTATTCCTGGAGTAATTTTTTATAAGACTTAGATTATCTTTCAAACTACGATATTGCCTAGGCTTAATATCATAATTTTTTATCATCTTATCAGAAACATAAGTAACTATCTCAACGTTTATTCCTTTGTTCTTAAAAAAACTCAACAAAGCATACGCTTGTAATACAGCACCATAATTATGTGCTTCATAAAAAGTCATAATCCCGGTCTTACTTTTTTCAGATATACCCAAGTTAATATTTTCCATTTATACGCATTTCCTTTAGCATTACATTTTTTATGATCGGTACACAACAGTAAATCTATATCTCTGTTAGGGATTGTGTTTACCGGTCTGGATGATTCATTCTTGTAACTATTAAGCATCTCTGTTAAAGATTCCCAGTCATCGAACAATGAAAGCATCTCTTCAATAGATCCAAGAACAACACCATTATGAAGTTTCCTTACCATGTCGGTCACATTACCGGATATCTCATTTGTTACGACAAAAATTCCCGAACATAATAATTCATAAAAAACATAGCTATATGTTTCAGGCCAGTTAGCCCAGAACAGACATATATCTATCCGGCTCTGCTTAAGCGCTGTTTTCATGGCATCATCACCCTGTTCTGCTATGGAAACATAGTGATTCTCTACGCCGGGCAGCTTAATATCTCCTGTTCCAAAATAATGAAGCTCGTATTTTGTATTGTCATTCAGCCTGTCCGCCAGCTTTTTAAATGCGGAAAAGCCTTTAAAATCATTCTGAACGCCGACGTAACTGATTCGGATTTTTTCTTTTAACGGAGTAATATTTTCCGTTCCTATACATTCTACATGCGGCCTGACAACTACTAATTGCGCCCATTGCGGATACGCTCTGCTCCAAGCTCCCTTCACATAATCTGAAGGAACAATAATATATTTCAATCTGTTCTCAATATTTTTAATGAAAGAAGCAATCTTCTCCTGATGTTGCTTTCCTTCATTTTTATAAAGACAATCTCTACATTTAGAATCTGATGGCAAATCCGTTCCACAAAATTGATTATTACTATCAATAAGTGTAGGTATGCAACATAACGTGAAGTAATCATGTACGAACATCACCACCGGTCTGGCTATCTCATTTATAATCCCAGCCAATAAATTAAGATCCGGGAAAAACTGCAGATGATGAATCTGCACTATTCCTTCTTCATAATCATTCTTTCTGCAAATATCATGATAAACAAGCGGTACATCCTGAATTCTGTAAATTCCCAAAAACTCTCCATTATAATTTGCTCCAACCATGTTCATTCCAACTGAAAGAAGCTTCTTGTTTCTTATCGGAAAAAACTGAATAAATTCCGCATCATGCTTCTTCATTTCATTTCCGATTTCCCTTATACATCTTTCAGTTCCGTGTGATTTCATAACATAGTCGGAATGCGAAAACACTACTCCCAATTGTTTCATATAAAGTATTCCTCAAATTCCATATTATTGAATCATTACGTAATAGAATCCGCTAAAGTATAAAGACAAATATCTATTATTATCTTAATCAGCACAGGTGAAACTCTCATAATATTGCTTAATATACTTACCAGAAATGCTGATGCACCGCATAATATGAATACTATAGCAAAGGCTTTAGCAATCTTATCCTTTTGATTGTACAGCTTTCTTCCATTCAAACAGAATTGTAAAGCTACAGACAAAGCTCTGGCAATGCAGGTTGAAAGCACCACTGTATATCCAAGCTTATAAAAACACACAAATAATATGACATCTATAATACCAGAAAGCCATAATGGTACACTATTCTGAAAAACAACATTGTAAATTTTAATTGAATCTTTTAAAGGATTAAAGTGGGATCCCGCATTATTATCTTCGTATACTGTTTCTATTGACACTTCCTTAAACTTAATTCCATTTTTTACCGCTTCAACCAACATATTAGTTTCATACTCATATCTCTCACCGTTAACGCAACATAGCGTCGGTAAAAAATCAATTGGAATTCCGCGCAGACCGGTTTGAGTATCACTGACATCAATTCCACACAACAGCTTATAAAGCCTTTGCGATATCTTATTCCCAAATCTGCTTCTGAATGGTATGGCTCTATCATCAAAACATCTGCATCCCAGAACAAAACATTTTTCTTTTTCTGTTTCCCGGCTAACTTTTAATATATCGCTTATTCTATGTTGACCATCAGCATCACAAGTTATAACATTTTCAAATTTCTCTTTAAATGAATAGCAATAATTGAATGCAGTCTTAAGTGCACGTCCTTTTCCCATATTCACATAATGAGTAAGCACTTCAACTCCATCAGTATGTTTCAGTTCATCAAAAATCTTTTTGTAAGAATCGCCGCTTCCATCATCAATAATAATTATTTTCTCAAACAAAGTGGCCATTTCCTTAACAAACGGTATCATTTTTGATGTAGGCTTATATGCTGGGATAATAATCATACTTTTATTCATTAACATTTACCCTTTAACTTCACAAAAATTTAGCCCCTTCTCTGTCCGCATAATTCGATACAGAGTATTAAACTTCAAAGACTTTTCCATAGTGTAATTCTTTATTGTTTCCTCATCAGTAGTATCTTTATAAGTGTCCGCAACAAATATGTAATTACATTTATATTCCTCTGCCATATTATTGAACACAGTAACATCTATCTTATCTGAATAATTTATAGTAGAAATCGGTGCCAAAAAATAATGCAAGTATGAATATCTATATACAGACAGATATGGATCACAATAAAGTATTCTTGCACCGCATTTATCTTCTATTCCCTCTTCCTGAGCCAATACTGATTCAAAATAGTTAATATTATTTACTCTTTCCTCTTCATTAACCTCAAAAATCTGAGAATTCCAGTTGTGTCCAAAAAGTATAGTGAATGAAAATGGAATATTGACTATTAAAAGACATATTACCAAGGCTACGATCCAATTATTGCCTGCAAATAATCTATTTCTCAATTTTCCTTTCCATGCATTCCCTTTATGAAAGCTATCTTTATTTTCATTTTCCAATAAAACCTTCATTAAGAGCATCCATCCGCAGATTAATCCGGGTTCACCATATCTTGAAATCAGGCTAACCATACGAGCTGCATTATTATCCTCAAATTCATTGCCGAACATAAAGATAAAACTCCAAAGAAGGAGAAAAAAATAAACTAATACCACAAATACATAATAGACATTAATCTTAACTATCGTTTTACGATTGAAATCTCCGAGCTTTACGAGCGTAATTGATACCGCCGCAAAAAATAAAAAAAGCCCAACCACGGACATGTTAAGTCCTGTGGAAAAAGATATCAAACCCGTTGTTCCATTAATACTCTCAAATAACAGAGTCCTAAAAAACAATTTAACTATATAAAATGATTCCCGGATATAAGCAAGCTGAGACAATAACCCTCTGCTTGCTCCATTATAAGCATTCTCAGTCAGGTAAGAATATCTATGCGCCAGTCTACAATAAATATTCCAGCTAAAATATACCATTCCAGGAAGAAGCGTTATTTGAATAATGGTTTTGAGTTTTTCTTTAAAGGTATTATCCAAATAATATAGATAAAATATAATAGCAAACACCGCCCACAAAAAGCCTATGGATTTCATGAGGCATATTGTAGCAAGATATAGAGAAAACGCATACTTATAAAAAGTTTTTCCGCTTTCATAGATATCTATAACAAGAATTAAAGAAGCTCCAAATATCACCCCCATAGTTCTGTCAGGCGCAAGAGACATTCCAAATCTTGTAAATCCACTACAGAATGAAATAATTATTACTACTGCCGGTAGCACATAACTCCACTTGGGAATTTTCTTTATCAAAGGTATCAAAAAAGAGAACGTAACAATAGACTGACAAATATAGAGAACACTCTCATGAAATGATCCTACAATATGCTCAAAGAACCATTGAATTAAAGTGGCTCCCAACGGATAATCTCCAAAATATTGACTTGCTATATTAGTATAGGGTACCCCATATCCGTTTTGATAAAACATAGCTTTCGCAGAAGCAGCCCAAAACTTGAAGTCATCGTATGAACATATACGTTTAGAATATAAACCTAGAATAATCACAGCAGAAACAATCAAAAATACCAGACTGCTTTTATTAACAATCTTCTTTTGTAATAAGAGTCTATCTACACTTTTTTTTCTATAACAAAATCCTAAAAAAGTTATTATTCCACAATTAATATAATCTATCGCTGATAATGCATTTACACAAGCTAAAACATGCAAGATAACAATTAAACCACAAATATTTACCGGTATAGTTTCAACAAAATCAATATTGCATCTGTCTATTTCCCACACTGTTATCATGGCAAATGCTAATATGCATACTACAAATGTAAATATGTTCATTGCACATTTCCTTCAAACCGGAGAATCATTCTTTCATCATTTCAAAGAAATCAATTCTGTTTTTGATACATATATAGATAAAACACATTAAAAGTATCATCCAATCATACTGAACGTTATATGTAATACCTTCTATAACAATAATAAAAACCAAATATGCATAGTTTTTATTTATAGTTGCCCCTTTAATAATATTAAAAAGAAGGAGCGCATAATATAAAACAAATCCAACAATTCCCCATGAATAAATGGTGTTCATTATATCGCATTCTACTGACCAATTTTGGAATTCCAAATGCGGAAACTGATTAAATAAAACATTTATTGGATATCCTGAGCAACCAGAACCATATCCAAACAGTTTCTGGGAAGTCGTACTAATATCCATGACTTGTGGGAACGCCCAGAAATATCTCATGTGACCAATAGCACTATCATCATGAACATTTCCCGTTACCCTGTTGAAAATAAATACTATTTCTTCAATTACCTTATTTACCAAGCCTAACTCGAACCCTACAACTAAGCCCGAAAATATTATAAACACAATAATTATCAGAGTTTTTCTTCTCACTTTATGCCTAACAATCATATAGTCAAAAAGCATAATGCAGAAGTATAATCCCGTACCAATCAAAACTGTTGAGTTTCCAGCAACTGTAGCAATAAAAATTATAATAAGCTTTGCCCAGATGCTATTAAACATAAATAATGAAACCACCAAAATCGGTGCCAAACTAGATTGATGCCAGGAAAAACCACTTACTACACCCTTCATGGAAGATGCATTTTCAACCAAATGCAATAAATCCGAAAAAAGAAGTTTGTTTAAATCAATACCTATCCTATAACAAACAAACTGTAAAAGGCACCAAACCATCTGAAAAACACACATAGCTCTCAGTGAACCAACTACAACATTAACCCAATTAATATCTTTTTTTATAAGTTTTTCCAAATATGAAGCCGTAAAAAAAGAAGGCAGTGTCAATGCTGTCAAATATACTGCTGCCTTCCTGTGTGCATCAGGCAATTCACCAAAAAAGGAGAATGTGGCGCTTGTCAACAATTCAATTATAATAACCCAAAATAGTGGTCTGACTTTAGGAAATAATCCAGTCTTACAAAACATAATCATGCAGAATAATAATTCAAACATGATAAAAAATGTTATCCCATGGAAAGGAATCTGAAATACCAAAAGAGATGAAAAGAAAAACATTAGAGATACAACTATCCTCAATAATTTCTTTTCACCTATTTTTCCAAAATCATATGCACGTATTTTATGTGATTTTAAAACTTGTGCCATTCTATTCTCCAAGAACTAAACGCCTAACCACTGCTCTCAAATACGGTATTCTCAAATAATACAGCATCTTATAAAAAATTAAATTCGGAACCTTAATATAATCATTTACCTGTCTGAAAAACCTATACATAAAAGGTTCCCTGGAAACTTTGGTCTTTATTTCAATCTTGCGATTAGACCTTGCAAATCCAACCGCATTATTACCATGGATTCTGTAATCAATAAGCGGTTTATTCAAAAAATACACCCTGCCCATAATAGAAGCAATCAGGATTATCTGAAGATCATGTATAACCTCTGAATTATGAACCTTAAGGAAAATATCTTTAACTTCACGTCTAAAGCAGTAAGTACATCCCTGGGCAATATTTCCAAAGGACAGCCTCAAAGTAGTTATTCTCGAAACATCCTTCTTTACTGACTTGATAAAGGGATCCATCTGAAAATCATTTCGATCCTCAATAATTTTTCCATCCTGATCTATGAGGTTAAAATTAGAACATACCGCAAGAGCATTCTCTTTGTCCAGAAGTTTCAAACATTCCTCAACCTTAGTAAACGACCATCTGTCATCCTGATCTGCCAGAAAAATAACGTCACCGCAGGTTTTTGATATGGCATTTCTAAAATTCTCAATATACCCTGAATTAGAATTATTCTTAAAAAGCTTAACTCTCTTATCATCAATAGCTTCTACTATCTCACAGGTTCTGTCTGTTGAACCATCATCACTTATGATTAGCTCATCAACAGGCATCGACTGATTTAATATTGATTTTATCTGCTCTTCAATATATTTTTCGCCATTATATGTGGCCATAGCGACAGAAATCATTTTTTGTATTCCTTAGTTAAATATTCCAAAAGCATTTCTCTGGCAATAACATGGTGATTTAACATGAAGTTCAAACGATCCATATTGTTTTTATTTGCATTGGTAAAGGATGCTGCCTCTTCATGACGTATGGCTATATCAGGCGAATACACCATCTTATAGTTTTTCTCTTTACATCTGTAAAACAGGAACACCTCTTCTTCATACAAAAATGGCTCCGGATCAAACGCCTTTTCTTCCTTTTGGATGAAATTCTTGGAAAAAATCAGGCATGCTCCCTGAAGCCCGACATCTTCATATTCCTTTTTATAATCCATGTTATCCTTGCCTCGCAGCGCAGTATATACATAGCGAATCAGGCTTACGTTTGAACACAGCATGTTCTTAAACGCATGAATGGCAAGTCTGCGATTAAATTTCTTTGGATTATCTCTGTAAAAACGATATTCTGAAAGTTCCCTTTCAAGCTCATCGGCCGTAATCCCATTTTTAAACAGAGGACTCTGATGGTCATTATGTCTTGGAACGTAAATATCAGGGCCCAATACAAAGAACCCCGTTCTTTCATATATTTGGGCAATATTCTGTTCAAAATCATCCTGCCAGAAAACAACGTCATTGTTAGTAACAATGATAAAATCCGGATTGTACTTTTCTCTGGCAAGCTTGTATCCGGCATTATTTCCTTTGGAAAAGCCTACATTCTCTTCCAGAATTAAAACTTCACACTGAGGTTCATCCTTATATAGCTTCTCAAGATCCTGACCACTACCATCGTTTGACCCATTGTCTACAACAATAAACCTGCTGTCTTTTGAAGCCTTTTCCAAAAGAGAATCAACACACTTGCGAGTGTCCGTCTCGTTTTTGTAGTGCAGAATAACATAACAATAATTCATTCTATTAACCTTACTTTAAACGTTCTTTTATCTTGTTTAACGTTCCCTTTACTCCGTTCCTGCCTATATACTTTGAAACTCTTCCTGCCATGCTTGGAACAAACGCAATGTTGCTATATATGTTACCCAAAATGCCAATTTTCTTTTTGTATTCTGACTCAGTAACTATTTTGTCTTCATCGATACCAAGCTTCATAATTTTCTTCTTTGTTTCTCTGGCATCAACAGTATTTGGAATAACTACATACTCATGGGGTATGAACTTTGCATATTCATCCGTAACTATCAGCCTGTAATTGGCTTTTAGAAAACGAATTTCCTTGCAATCTGTAAGAAGTGCTCTGACGTTATATTTTTCAGTCAAAACTGTCAATCGGTTGGACGGATCGGGAAAAACACACTCCTCTCCCCTGATTCCATCAAGCCATAATATAATCGGCTTCAAAAAAGGTTTCTCTTTTGCTTTTCTCGCCTCATTATATGCTCGAATCGCCATCTCTCTTCCGGTGTACATAACACGATGTGCCAGATCTTCACGTGCAAGATCCTCATATACAACATCTATCTTATTGTCACCACAATAAGATAGATTCAAAGGATCATGAATTATGTCCCTGTCATAACCACCATAAGAAGCTTCTTCTGCGGCTTCCCACATATCCTTGCCACTTTCTATAACTGCCATCTGATTAGTTCTCTGGGCAGTTTCAAAATTGTTTTCCATTGTAGCAATATCTCTAATGGTATAGCAGCTGGTCTTATATATAAGTTGTTGCTCACTGATAGCTCTGTAGTGAGCGAACATCAGATTATCCAAATGAACAATTTCAGCTCTGTCATTTCCGAAAACCGTATGATGTCCCATAGATAGAGTAAGGTTCATTCGTTTATAGTATTTTGCAGGGATAACTGTCTTGGTCACCGGAGTTCCATCAGAATAATTCCAGGCAGGTCTTTTAAGGCAATACTGCATTCTTTTTGGTATGAACAGCTCGTTTTTATCATCCTTGTCTGTCATTACATACCATTTCCAGTTAACATAATATATTTTGTTAAGATCAAGACCCTCAATCAGTTCTCTGGGATTTTTGTCACCTGTCAAAAACTCATCTGCATCCAGTGGCAAAATCACATCGGCATTTTTTTCATTTATTATTTTATCCAGATACTTATTGTCTAATCTGAACTGGTTATAAGCTTCCAGCGATTCATCATAAACTGTAATCTTATAACCTTCATCTACAAGCTTCCTAATAATACCAATAGTTCCATCGGTACAGCCATTATCTATGATTACCATCTCATCAACAAAACAGTAATTATAACGAATAAATGACTCTATTATTTCGCTTTCATTATTAACCATTGTAAATGAAACTATTTTCATTACTAATCCCCGTAGCCCAAGTTCTTATCTACTCTTAATATCCTTATTTCTCTTATCAATCACAACACTTCCAGGAGCTACATCTTTGGAAATAAGCGCTCCTGCAGCAATAACAGACCCCTTACCAATCCTGACTCCGTCAAGTATAGTTACATTACTTCCTATCCAGCAATCTTCCTCAACTACTATTCCCTGCTGTTTAACTCCCTGACTTTTAATAGTGCTGTCCGTTCCTGAAAATACATGATTCTCCGCAAATAAACTGCATTTGGGTCCAAACATTACATTAGAGCCTATCTCTATTTTCCCAGAGCATCCAACATATCCGTAAGGACCTATGGAACTATTATCTCCCATTACGAGACCCTTCCCCAGATCCCCGCCATAGTAGCTTGACGGCCTTATCATAACGCCGCGACTAATTGTCACGTTATCTCCAAATATCAGTCCTTCTGAGCAAAGTCCATGTATCTCTGAATAGTCCTCAAATTTGACATTTTTACCGCATCTGATATGACTACCATGGGAAATCTGAACCGATCTTCCTATAAGCAAAAGACCTCTGGTTTTCCCAAGAAAAAGTCCTCTGACTAATCCTCTTAGAACTTTAATCCCAGCATTTTTATATATTATTATTTTATCAGCAAAACCTATGTCCTTTAACATACCGTTCTTATTTCACCAATTTACGATACTCATTTGAATAGTTCTCTATATATGCTTCTATTGAGAAGTTATCTACAAGTCTGGTTCTTGAATTACGTCCCATTTCTTCTCTTCTATTATCGTCTTCCAGCAGCTGCATAATCTTGTCTGCAAGGTCCTCAGGGTTACGTACCTCTGCAAGTAATCCGTTATATCCGTCCTTGACCATCTCACAGACTCCGCCATGCTTATATCCTATAACCGGTTTACCGGTAGCCATTGACTCAAGCACAACTGTCGGAAGCGGGTCAGGATTTGTACTAGGAAGAACAAAGATGTCGTATAACTTGTAAATACCCTCGCTATCAGTACGATAGCCCTTGTTGATAATTCTATCCTTGTACGGAGACTCATTTATAGCATCAGCTAACTCTTTTTCTCTCCATTCCTCTCCTTCGAACGCAGCACCGACAAAAACTGTATAAACGTCAGGATATTTAGCCATTATGATATTAGCTGCTTTCAGGAAATCCCCCTGGCCCTTCCAGCTGTTAACTCGACCCATCATACCCACAATTCTGGCATTCTCCGGAATATTCCATTCTTTTTTCAGATACTCGCAGTCGCTGTTGGGACTAAATCTCTCAGCATCAACGCCATTATAAATAACCTTTATGTCCTCATCCTTAAATTCCCCGGATTCCATTAAGTGATCTTTTACAGCCTGAGAATCTGTAATAGTAATACTGGAATACTTGGAAATCCATTTAGACGTCATCTTAAACATAATCTGAGGTCTTACGATTATCTCATGAATACTCCAAAGCTGCGGTATTTTAAGCTTTCTGCTGACAAAGCATCCTTCCAGGGTAGCTGCTGTATTTGTATGAACTATATCAATCTTTCTCTCTCTGGCTATTTTGGTAATCATTCTGGAATACTTTAAAAGCCCGAAAAAATAGGAGATTATTCCGGAAGGATTAAAATATTTTCTTCTCATAATCGGGTAGGGAATTACTTCGACACTTATTCCTTCTTTTTTCATAGCATCGACCAATACCCCATCACACGGAAGGATAACATGGGCATTGAATTCATTCTTATCAAGACGCTTAATAAGGTCCAACATAACCTTGTCTGCGCCATACATTTCCGCTCCCGCATGTAAAAACAAAATATTAGTCATTTCTTTCTTATTATCTCCTTCAATCAATCCCGTATTCCTTTTTCATGAACTCGGCAGTCCTTCTGATTCCGTCCTCAAGTGAAATAGGATTAAGTTTCCCATAATATTTTTCATATCTGCTTATATCCAGGTAATTGACAGGAACATCAACACTTCTTCCCGGCAGATAAGATATATTTAGCTTCACATTAAGAGTTTTTTCTATTTTTTCCAAAAGCTCTTTAATGCTTGTTCCATAGCCACATCCCATATTGAATGTTTTATGCTTATTCTCTGTTTCTGCGATGGTTATTATGGCATTTATAGCATCATCAATATATATGAAATCACGTATAACAGAACCATCCCCGTAAACTGTAATCTCCTCACCCTTAAGAGCTTTATAGGTAAAGGTAGTTACCGCACCAAGAACCCCATTAGGTCTCTGATACGGTCCGTAGGGGTTAGCAAGGCGAATAACCCTGTAATCTATGCCAAACAGATAATTGTACAGATACAGCAGTTTCTCTATAGTGACTTTCTGAATTCCATAGGATGATATAGGATTAGTAGCTGTATTCTCCTTTAAAGGGCAGTTAGCTTCCTTACCGTATACCGTTCCACCGGATGAAATAAATACAACCTTTTGAACTTTTTCTTTAACACATGATTCCAAAAGCTTGGATGTCATGATCACATTGGCATTAAGTTCTTCGGAAATATGCTGATTTGAAGTTGTAGGAACTGTAGTACTTACCAAATGGTAGATCACATCCTGTCCCTTGACCAGCTCATCAAAGCTCTCAAAATCGCCAAAGTCTGCCTCGTAAAAAGAGACATTTGCTAAATTCAATGACTTCAACGTTTCAAAATAAGTCATATCACTATCAACTAACGACAGCTCTATATCAGGTTCCAGCGACAGTCTTTTGGCAAGGTTTGTTCCTATAAAACCTGCAGCCCCCAAAATCATTATTTTTCTTTTCATATTTTTTCCTAAGTTCCACAACTCTTACAGGAATATCTTTTTGTATTTATCGCAGATATATTCCCAGCTATACTCATCTCTGATTCTCTGCTTGGCCTTATCGCCCATCTCGAGAATATGTTCACGGTCCATCTTATCTGCTCTGTCAATGAGACTTGCAAGATTACCCTCTTCCTTTGTCCAGTATAATGCGGCATCTTCAGCAACTTCTCTGTTAAAGCCAACATCAAGTAAAAGGTTGAGATTCGTTGTTCCCAATGACTCAAGAAGTGACGGATTTGTTCCTCCAACCTCATGTCCATGGAAATAACCATATGCGTTCTCTCGTATCTTTCCAAGAAGTTCCGTATCATAAACCGAACCAACGAATTTGATTCTCTTGTCATTCTTGTACTGATACTTCTGCTGCAGTTCAGCTGCATACTTCGGATTATCGGTTGTGATTATCGCAAAATCTTTTTCTGTATTACTCAGCATAAATTCACGGATCATAATGTCAAAATTATTCTCCGGAACGAATCTGCCTACACTGATGTAGTATTTTCCATCCTTCAGATTATGGTTCTCAAGCCAGCTTGTGTACTTCTTGTCATCATCAGCCAGCTTTGAAGGATTGATGTTTGATCCATAGGCAATAAATGTTGTCTTGGGATTGTAGTAATTATATTCTTCTCTGATATACTCCTCGATATTCTTACTATCGCAGACAACAAGATCAGCATGTTTTACAGCATGCTTCTCAGAAAGCTTCCAGTACTTCCTTACTATAGGATGCCATTTACGTCTCCAGTCCTCATGACCGTCGGGATTCTGCATCACAAGACCTTCAGCTTCGTGGATTCTTCTTACAAATTTTCTTTCAAAAGGTCCTATTCTTGAAGCGAGTATATATACGATAGGATGTGAAATATGATTCTTCTCAATGTGGTCACAGGCCCACTCAAGAGCTCTGAGATCATAGTAGATCGCCTGCGCCGCACCTATCTTTTCAGGAATCGGAATCTTATAGCAATGAGCATTACAATAAGTAAACTCTTCATCATTGATTGTTATAGCGCCGGGAAGCTTATCGGTATCCATAAAGCCACTTCCGTTAGCCTTACAGGACACATGGTATTTAAGCTTGGGATTATTTGCGTGGTGCTGCAAAAGGTTCATTACAAACGACTCGTATCCGCCATACTGTCCGATGGACTTGGAACCAATCAGATAAACATGCTGCACGGAAGGCTTGTTAAGTCCCTCAACCTCTGTAGTATCAACAGGTGCATTTTTTATCTTTTCCTTATATTCCCTTATCTTACGTATGCAATAATTGTGGTAAAGGACTCTGACAAGACTGCAGAGAATAACATTTCCGACAAAAAACATTCCCAAAAACAGTCTGGAAACAATTTCAGCTCTATGAAATGCAAAGAAAAATACAATGTAGGCAGCCATGAACACTATCTGCTGTTCAATGGTAGTAATTATCAGTTCTCTATACGACTGTTTTTCCACCAATGGCATTCTTCTTATCAGAAAGACAAAAACATATAAAAGAAGTGCAAATGCAAAGAATGTTACATATAAGGTGATGATATCCACCATGTTGAAATACTTGATCATTATTTTGAAACGCAAACCAAGCGCTGTGACAAATGAAAGAACAATTGCCACCATATCCATAGCCATAACTATGTTTCGTTTACTTCTATACTGATTCATTTTCCTGATCCCTTACTAAATTCAATCTATATTAACGCACAGAAAAGAGTTCATAATTGAACTCTTCTACTAATTTATAATGTAAAAATCACCATAGCTTTCAAAATAATACAACAAATTCTATATAAATGAAATAGAAAAACAAATGATATATTCACCCCTATGGATCATTTTCTTATGCTAATTTCATAATTAATTTGTTTATTAACTTTTACTGATTATTCTCTTCCCGTATCAAAACGCCATCCAGATCATAATATCTTGTACATGTAACAGCACCGTCATCACCATGTTCATACTCAGCCGCAAATTCACCGGTGGGAAGAGTTATGGGATTTCCGTCAGGATCATAATACTCTCTTCTTATTACATTACCCATTTCATCCTTGATCTGGTGAGTATCGATATCCCAGACCTGCGCATAACTGCATTCCTCAATAAGAACCTCATATCCCTTCGAAACCCTCATTACCAGGTTTACGTCGGATGATTCTCCTCTGTTAAAACGAAGCTGCGTTGTAGCAAATCCCTCTGAATCAAATTCGCTTCGAACAACTTCTGTTCTTGCCAGCTCCATTCGCTGTCCATTATCGGATTCAGTGGTAGCCCTCAGCAGGCAGACAATCCCATTATCATCAGGCAACTCTTCTGTGAGCTTAAGCTTCCATGTTGCTACATAAGGCCCGTCTGTCAGCCTGAGTTTCTGCACCTTGTTTTCTTCAGTAATTACAGCATTCCTCTCAGCACTGTAATGCCCTGTCACATGATATCCTGCATCCATCAGTGCATGCTGCACCTGTATATCCCTGGTATAAACAGCGGAATAATCAGAAATCTGTGCAAAAAGATATCCACTGCTTATCAGTACAGATTCTTCATCATCCTTATTCGTCAATATGGTAGAAGCTCCCTGACGCGCATGATCTCCGCCAATATATTTTGATTTTGAAAAACCATCAAACGCTTTCTGATACTGAATCGGGAAAACATCAGCATAAACAGGAGCAGTGCAGGCATTCATAATAACTTCCACAGCATCCCTGTCAGCCTCGATACGCTCTTCCACAGCACCTGATGCCCTGTCCTCTTTTGAAAGTTCCAACATATCTGCAACAGATCTTGAACAATCAAGAATTACCGGCAGGCCAAAATACAGACATCCTGTTACAGCTGCAACTATTAACAGCCCTCTGCGTTTAAGCTTTACTTCCTGATCAGATGATCCGTTCCCAGTCATAACGGCAAAGCCCACAAGGAACAGCGGGTTGTAGATCAGATGTATAAAATGGTGTTCCATCACTGAATGCATCGCAATAACAATTGCTACATACACCATTTTCCTGTTGCCGCTTTTTATTGCACGGAGAATTACATAAATCCAGAGAATTATGAAGACCAGATACATAACATAGCCATATCTGATAAGCGCATTCAGATATGAACTGTCCAGATAATTGTAATTAAAAGAGCTGACCACGCTTGAAGCGCCAAAGCCCTTCATTTTGAAATATGTCCCAAAGGGAGTAATGCCGTGTTCCTCAATAGCCTTTGCTCCCATCATAAATCTGTTATCAAGCTTCTCATTAAGGAGTATAGCTATGCTTTTGCCCTGTCCATACAAAAATGAGATTACAACCATGAACACAGTAGCAAGAGGAGTTAGTGCGATAGCACAGATATCTGCAGCTTTCCCTATAAAGCTTCCGGCTTTTCCAAAGCCCTCGCATCTTCTCATAAGCACAGAAACTATAAACATCACCATGCACAGAGTTGAAGTATTACTGTCGGTGTAGAAAAACACAAAAAGAAGCCCAATCGCAGACACAAAAAGCATCACAAGATCAGGAATCTTATCCCATGCTATCCACACCACCATAAACAGGAAAAGAAGCCAGGACGCACAGTTCGTCGGATATACAACGCCGAGGGAGCCACGAATTGTAAAGCCCATCGGCCTTACATAATAGAAGACATAATTCTCAATTATGCCACTGGAAGCCGCGAAAAAAGTTACAAAAATCACTGAGCCTATGATAACTGCCCAGGTTTTTAAAAGCTTACCGGCATCTGTTCCGATAGCACCTGCAATAAGCGCACCGGCAACAGGCACCTCAATGTAGGTGTTTATATTATATGAAATAACAGATACTGCAAGAATAACTGCACCGGCTATAATTCCCGCATTTTCCCCAACCAGATCAGATACAGAGAACACACCCTTATCATTCTTCAAACTAAAATGCGTAATCCACTGCGTAAAGACCACTACAATCAGCGCAGCAAAAATGTACCTGTCCATCCCCTTCGGAAAAGGCAGGCCAAATGATGTGTTCTTGAAGCCTCTGTACGCCACATAAAGCGCCATCACGGCAAGATAAGAATATTCAGTTACCTTTTTCAACTTCCCCATTTACTTCAGAAATTCCTAATCACTCCACAAGTTTTTTAGGCGCAGAGCGCCAAAGGCATAATCAGTGATGCAAACAAAACTTTCTTTTTCATATCGTTCCCTCTTTCGTACTTTAAACATTATGCTAAAATAATAACATAATAATAAGGAAATTATTATAGGATTTTAAAGGAGGTTTCCCATGGCAGAAATGAACACAAAAGCAATGTACAAGCTCTCTTATGGTCTGTTCGTATGCACCGCCGTAAAAGGAGAGAAAAAGAACGGCTGTATCATCAACACTGCAATCCAGGTTGCATCTGATCCCAACCGCATTTCCATCGCAGTCAACAAGACAAACTACACCCATGACATGATCATTGACACAGGGCTCTGCAACATCTCTGTGATCAGCCAGGGCGCCACCTTTGATATATTCAAGCGCTTCGGCTTCCAGTCAGGCCGCGATGTGGACAAATTCGCAGACTTCCCCACACACGCCTATAAAACCGCTGAAAACGGCATACCTTATGTGACAGACGGTGTAAATGCATATTTTTCATTAAAAGTGGAAAAAACAGTAGATATAGGCTCACACACACTTTTTATCTGTGAACCCACAGCTATGGAAGTTATCTCTGACAGAGCTTCCTGCACCTATGAATATTATCAGAACAACATCAAACCAAAGCCAGAGGCTGTAGGCACAACACCGAAAGGCCAGACAGTATGGCGCTGCATGATCTGCGGCTATGAATATGTCGGCGAAGAGCTTCCGGATGACTTTATATGTCCCATCTGCAAGCACCCCAAGGACGACTTTGAAAAAATCGTGAAATAAAACCAAAACAATTCATACATTCAAAACATCTACATCAGAAGGCACACAGGCTTCAATCTCATTTTTAGGAATCTTGCAGAACATATCTACAAGGTCCGAATCAAGCTGTGTGCCTTTTACTTCCTGAAGAATCCCTATTGCATCCTCGTAACTGCGGGCATCCTTGTAAGACCTTTTCATGGTAATAGCAGAAAAACAAGGATACGCATATTCCGCCTCGCAAAGGAAACGCACATCACTACATTTTATTATACCAAAACTAAACATCATTAAAAAGGGATGTCGTGACTGCGACACCCCTTTCACTGACTATAAGAAAACCGTTCAGCTCTCAATTTCTCCGGTCTCGGTCTTATTCTTTTCTGCCATATCATCAAAGCCCTTCATAACAGCATCATAAGTCTGTTTTGAAATATCAGGAAGCTCTTTGCCCCATGACTTGGTTGCTTCTTTGAAGCCCTTCTCAAAAGCATCTCTCATCTTGTCGATCTGATTGGGATCGCCGCCTGTAAGAGCATTGGCAAAATCAAGAATTCTCTGGGAGGTCTGCTTAACTCCCCAGTAACCGTCCTCAGAAATCTCTTCCTGAGCCTTTATCTTTGCTGCCTCATCAACAGTGTAGTCACCACTTGCAAGGAATGACCAGATGTCATCCGCTTTGCCGATAGCCACGCCCTGCTTGGACATCATCTGCGTAACAATATCCTGAAGCTGATTCTGGCGGGTCTCCATATCACTCTTAAGCATGTTGATAACAGCTTCATTCTTCACGTAAGTCTTACCAGTTGCAGCACCGGCCGCTTTATCAGACTTCTCGTAAACAGCCGCTTTTTCGGTATCTTTTTCTTTAGCTTCTGAAGCCTTTGATACTAATTCCCTGGCAGTTTCTTCTGTCTTTGATGTCGCGGTCGGCTCGTAAATCGTGGTGGACTGGTTTAAACCTGTAACTCCGTTTACGCCCATATGAACTCCTTTTCTACGCCAAATAATCTGACGCCGATACGACAAGCATGCCCACGCATGCCTACAGTATTACTCATCTTATTTATCGACAGTTTCCTACTCTTACTTTAGGGATAATCAGGCAAATATTCAATTAAAATAAAATAAATTTTTGTGTTATCATTATATAGAAAAAACAAAGAAAATTTGTGCATTTGTGAAAAAGCTGCAGAAACGCCTGGGTACTGCTTTTTCCGGATAGCACTTTAATTCATACGGAGGCACACCTTGATTACAAGAAAAGCATACGCAAAAATTAACCTGGGTCTGGACGTAGTCGGCAAAAGAGATGACGGGTACCACCTTGTTAAAATGATCATGCAGAGCATCGATTTATACGATGAACTCTCTTTTGAAAAAACAAACGACGGCAAGATAACAATCATCACCTCAAACGCCAAGATACCCACAGACAACCACAACCTCATCTGGAAGGTTGCCCGCCAGCTTCAGGAAAAATTCGACATAAAGGACGGCGTTGCAGTCAGCCTGAAAAAATACATCCCCATGGCTGCAGGGATGGCAGGCGGCAGCACAGACGCAGCAGCAACATACATTGCACTGAATGAGCTGTGGAAACTTGGCCTTAGCAGAGTGGATATGTGCGAACTGGCAGTAAACCTTGGCGCTGATATCCCCTACTGCATCTGCGGCGGAACAGCACTTTCAGAAGGAATCGGCGAAAAGCTCACCTTCCTCCGTGACATGCCCTCCTGCCACATCCTTATCGCAAAGCCCGCAATCGACGTATCAACGCCCTGGGCATACAAAAACTTTGACGAACAGACAGATGTTGAGCACCCGGATATCGACGGCATGATACAGGCAATCGACAAGGGCAACCTTCAGGGCATCACAGATCGCCTCGGAAACGTCCTTGAACCTGTCACAGCAGGCAAATATACCATAATCGAAGAAATCCGCCAGATAATGCTGGCAAACGGTGCCATGGGTGCCCGCATGAGTGGCAGCGGCCCCACAGTTTTCGGAATCTTCGAGAACAGAAACCTCTCATGCGCGGAACACGCAGTAAACGAAATAAGAAGCAAAGGCTATGCTCCGGATCTTATCATAACAAGACCGGTGTAATGACAAGACCAATATATGAACGGAACAGTTAGAATAATGGGTTCCCACGACCACGGCGATGGCAGACCCGAATTAATAAAAACTATAAACGATGCGCACTGCGCACAGGATGGAGATTATTTCATCATCACTTATGATGAGGCTCAGGATTCAGAAGGCAACCAGGTTAACGCCTCCGGCAAATCCCAGAAGGATTCAAGGCACGTCATCCACCACACCCTCACCATAGGCCCCGGCAAAGTCATAATGACAAGATCCGGCGCACTTACATCAGAGCTTCACTTCGGACTCGGCAAAGTCTGGCACACCGATTACGAAACCCACTTCGGTGTCATGAAAATGACCGCGGTCACAAGACAGCTCCTGGTTGAAATTACTCCTAAAAAAATATCCGCCCACCTGCAGTACGAACTCCAGATGGACGGAAATAAAGTCTCTGATTCAAAAGTCAGAATATCATTTGTTTATAACTAAACAATTGTTTGATACTCCCCCAATTTTCTGTTGGGGGATTTTTCATTCATCAACAATTTCCTCTGTGGTACAGCCAAGGACATTGGCCATACTTTTTACAACACGATAGTTAGCCCTGCTTAAATCGCGCTTCCTGGACTCAAAATCCATTATACAGTCTACAGATATCCCCGACTGCTTTGCAAGCTCTTCCCGGGTCAATCCTGCGCGATTTCGCATCTCCTCAAGCCTCGTGATGGTAAGTCCTGCATTCTTGGAAAAGAAATCAGAAAGTGTAATACCAAATACATCACAGATCCGCTCCACCATACTGATGGGGGGCTCAATATCTTTGGCATACCATGTGGACATGGTGGACTGAGCGATCCTGCTCCTTTTTGCAAGCTGGTACAACGATAAGCCCCGCTCAGTGCGAAGCTCCGTTATCCTGTCAAGAGTATTGAACATAAGCCCTTACCTTTCCTTTTGGTCCAAAAACTCATTCTCATCCACGTTTTCCAAAGCAAATTCCAGACACTGAATGACCACCTTATTAAGTGAGGTCTTGTGATTGTCCGCAAGCTTTACGAGCATCTCATTGAGCTCCGTAGGTATACGAAAAGTCTTAGTAGCAAAAGTATCATATTCATTCTTGATAACCAGCATATTTTCACACTCTCCCGTCTTTCTATCAGAAATCCCGGGCGTAAACCCGGGATTTCCATTCACTCTATGTAGGAACTTTTTGAATAGAGGACTAGTTAGTTAAAATTACTTAATCTTAACGTTCTTGTTAACCTTCTTAGCAGCCTTTACAATTCTCTTGTAAACTGCGCTGTTCTTCTTAACGCCCTTGATCTTAACTGATGTAAGATTCTTAGCGCCCTGGAACATATTGATGTTGATGTTTCCAGCCTTCTTGATGTTAGAAGCATCGATAGTAACGTTCTTAACCTTCTTACCGGTTACAGCCTTCTTACCGATCTTTGTAACCTTGAGAACCTTGCCATCAACTGTTACAGTCTTACCGATCTTAACTGACTTCTTGTTAGCTGTCTTTGTAACCTGTACAGATGTTCCGTCGATTCCCTTGTAAGTTGTGCCAGAAACTGTCTTTGTTGTATTTGCAGGGATACCCTTCTTAGCTTCTTCTTCAGCTTTCTTCTGCTCTTCAGCCTTCTTCTGCTCTTCAGCTTTCTTAGCTTCTTCGGCCTTTGTATCAGCAGACTTCTCTGTTACAGTAACCTTGATGCTTGCGCTCTTCTCAGGATCTGCTACAGATGTAGCTGTGATTGTAGCTGTACCAGCCTTAACTGCTGTAACAACGCCGTTTGCTACTGTAGCTACAGAAGCATCAGATGTTGCCCATGTAAGATCCTTAGATACGCCATAAGCCTCAACTGTAGGAGCGATTGTAAGTGTCTTACCAACTTCTACTGACTGATCTGCGCCAAGATCTACAGATACGAAACCATAAACTGTTACATTACATGTTGCGACAAACTTACCATCAACTGATGTTGCAGTAACTGTTGCTACTCCAGGAGCTACTGCTACGAGAGTTTCTGGATCACTACCATCACCTTTACCTGTGCCATCAAGTTTTCCGTCTGTAGCGCCAACAATATCAACCACCTTTGCATTGCTTGTTTCCCATACTACGTCATTAATCTCAGCATTATTTTTGGAATCGTCTTTATCATAAGGAAGTACTGTAGCAAAAATATCAGTCTTATCACTGACATTAACGAGATTAACCTTTGTATTATTAATCTCAATACCTGTAGCCTTAATTCCTTCTAGCTTTCTAAGAATAACATCTATTTCACTCTCAGTACCATAATATGATCCACCTGACTTTCCACTAATCTTAATGGTATATTTTCCTGATTTTGTTCCAGTAATAACACCTGCATTGCTGATTGCAATACCTACTGCAGGAGTAGCTGTAAACGATACAAGTGAACCATCAAGAACAATATCATTGCCTTCCTTATCCTTAAGGGTAAGTTGCGCACTGTTCAACTCTTTATCTGTGCTGTCCCAATAAATCTCATCTTTATCAAGAGATACATTGAAACTATCCTCAGATTCAATCTTTATCGGAATGTTATTAGCAGCAATTGTAGTCAGACCATTACCCGGATCAAGAGTTGCTGTACTGGTTCCATCAGCAGCATTTACTGTTCCAAGTGAAACAGCTGTTCCATGTGCATCTTTTACTTCTAACACAAGCCAATCTAATCCAGTCTTATATGATCCTGTTGAATTAATAGTTACTGTCTGCTTGTCGCTATTTGCTATTCTAATCTGATCATTTGTACCACCCACTGACCATTTATACTTCAATGTAGATGCATCAAACGCAGAATCTGTTGTATCTGTAATATTAGCTGTGATTGTAATCGTTCCACCCTTGCTAATCACATACGCTTTGTCAGTCTTGTTCCAAGCATCAGATTCAAAAACTGTCTTATATGCACTTGTAGGCTTTACAACTACACTTATTATTGAAGAACTCTCATATGCCTTCTCAACATACCCATTAGTAACACCATTTGCGCGAGTATTAGCCTTTGTTGCAAAGTCAGTTGCTTTTGCACCTGCTTCTGTTTTAACCCATCCTTCAGCAGTTACTTTAACTTTTGCAGTCTTTGTCTTTCCAGTAGCATTTGCTTTTGCATTAATTGTCTGTTCTGCATCATTTCCTGGTGCAAGAGCATTAAGCGCTGCATCCGCGTCAGATACTACTGACCATGTATACTCTGTAAATACTGCATCACTAGCCTTTGCTGCAGCAATAAGATTTACATTAGAGCCACTTTCAAGAGTTACGCTACCATCTTTTACACTCACTCTAGGTGATACTGATTTGTTCTGTACTGTAAGAGAAGAAAAATCCTTAACAGAATTCTCAATGACTGTGAGTGTTTTAGTTGCTGTATAAGTATTTACACCAATCTTCATAGTGCAAGTTATTGTTGCAACCTCACCAGCAGTCATCTCTGAATTAGCCTTCACTGTTGCAGTATATGTTCCAGTTGAAGTTACCGTAACTCCAGGATCATTTGATTCCCATTCTATTTTTTTTGCACTTGCTGCAGCGGCAGCATATGCAGCTTTTGCTGCAGTTCCTACTACCGATATACCAAGTTCTTCCCCTGAACCAATTGTTTCAGAACCCGAATCTGTTTCGATTGCAGTATCAGTTACAGTAACCTTAATCGCCTCCACGCCAGCTTGCTTAAGAGCAGTCGAATTATCATCACCTGCATGAACATAAGCCGTTCCAGGTGCAATACCAGTGATGGTAAGAGTAGTGCCGTTTAACGCTGTGCTTACCACCGTATCTGCCTCCGCTATATCCGATGCTGCAACATCTGCACTAATAACAGCACTTGCAACATGAACATGCTTCGCAGCTGATGTAAGAGTAACATTTACCGACTGTCCATCACCGATCGTCATATTCTCCGCTGTTGCAGAATAAAAATATTTGGTACCCACAGCAACAGCGCCATTAGCAGCAGCTTGAGCCACGATAGTGGTAAACGGAACAGCAACAACACCGCTCAAGTTACTTACGGCCAAAGCACCAGCCAGTGCATATGACCATAACTTCTTGTTTCTCTTCATATAATTTTCTCCCTTCATAAGAAATTGTTTTTGGCCTTACTGGTACGATCGTCCTAGTTTATAGGCGTAATAGCACTTTATGGGCCAAATAACTAATGTCTATTCAAGCGCGTCCTACATACGCCTGATAACATTTATTTTAAATATCGCACATGGGAATGTCAAGATTTTAAAGAGTACTGTGGTACTAGTATTTATCTGGGTTTTCTCCCTTTTTATAATTATTTAATAATTGAGTAATAGGGAAAATATATGAGGTTTTGTCAGAATTCCGCCTTCTGGGAAATTATGTAATATTTCCAGGAAGATTTTGTATTACATTTTTTCCTGATGAGTTCTTGTTTTGAGAAATGTGGCAATAACTCATTAGAATTACCCTCAAAACTATTACATTTTTCCAGAAACCACTGAATTTTACGAACATCATTTCGCATGATCGCATTTACATTTGTAGGCGCAGGCATCACCTTGTGCCTGGCTTAAGCTGACGCGGCAGAAAACAACCAGCTCATACGAAAAGAATCGATTTCGATTTTATTTTCTCAAACTCATGTCTCCTCTGTATTTGCAGACACAAACGACAGCTCAGTCAATTCACCATTGTCTAATATGCTCAGCAGACGACATGCCGGACCTGTAGGGTGAGTACGCCCCAGCTCCCACGCCTCAACCGTCTTTTTCGAAACTCCCATATAGTTTGCAAAAACGCTTTGAGTCATACCTGCTTTATTGCGGATATTCTTAATTTGTTGATTAGTATACTTTGTAACAGGCGCGATTATATATACTGTTTTCTTTGCTTTTCCTACACCTTTTTCATAATCAATAGCTTCCTGCAATCCTTCTCGCAAATCTTCAAAAAGTGAACTCATAGATCTTTCCTCCTATTATTCGCAGCTTCATCTTTTTCCTTTGTTCTCAAGAGGAAATCTTACTTTCCTGATACCACCTGTGCCCTCCATAACAGGACCTGATTGCGGATCTTTTAATAGCATCACTTGAAGCGCTGACAGTTCTTCATCATTTAAACCTATCTCCCGCCATCTTTTTGTAAATAATGGCACTTCTATGAAAGTTCTATTCATCATAAAATCTTCCATATCCATATGCATATGATAGCGCCCTACAATGTAGGGTGTCAACTCATCATCTTGTAGCTCATTTATTATCTTCTTTTTTTGCAATTTTTCCCTCCTTTTTTGCTGAATACATAGAAAATAACCAGCGCAGGCGAGAGGAATCGAAAGGTTGCAGAATGGCTATTTATCTACATTTCAGCCGTATTTGATTTGTTTGATTTTGTTTGGAATCTTGCGGATGAATTCCGCTTTGATAAACCAGATGCACATAAGTGCAAAAATGATATTAGCATATTAATTTAAATTTCGCATCTGAAATTTCAAATATTTAAGCCACGGCTTCTACACCACGGCTCAGACCACTTTCGAATTTGAGTTTATGTCAGAAATGTGCCTTCTGGGAAATTATGTAATATTTTCAGGAAGATTTTGTATTACATTTTTTCCTGATGCGTTCTTGTTTTGAGAAACGCGAATATGACGCCTTCGAATTACCCTCAAAACTATTACATTTTTTCCAGAAGCCACTGCTTTTTTCAAACATTCATTTTTAATTGAAAATCTTCCCTTGGAGTTTTCAATGTTGATGGTCAGCTTTTTACTTTTTTCATACCCCAGATCCCCTTTATTTAATTGTCTCCCTCTCTTAATAACCAGGTAATTATAGCAAAATCAATCATCCTCAACAAGGTCATCCGCTATACACCCCAGTGCTCTGGCCATCTGCCTGACAATACGGTACTGAGCCTTCCCAATGTCGCGCTTTCGCTGCTCATAGGCACATACCGTCTCCACGGAAATTCCGGCCTTCTTGGCGAGTTCTTCCTGCGACAGGCCGGCAAGCTTCCTGATTCTTGCAAGTCTGGTATCCGGTTGTATTGTATGAATTATGCTTTCTTCTGTTCTCTCTGACATTTTATCCCCCATTTTCATGCAGAGTAAGCATCTGCTCGTCTGCTGTTTTTACCTGATCATTCATCATTCAGGGCTGGCATCTGCTCTTTACTGTTTTTTATCGATCATTCATCATGCAGGGTGAGTGCCTGTATGGTTGTATTGATTGCCTGATTGATTATTTTCTGCTCTTCTTTTGACATGCGAAGAACTCTAAGAAAGTTTTCCTCAACATCCTTAGAGCCGTTTTCGCCAAAAAGCAGATAATCGCTGGAAACATGCAATGCCTCGCAAAGCTTGATAAGAGTAGCGATTGACATACCTGTAGCCCCTCGCTCTATATCAGACAGATACTGGGTTGAAAGATCTATCTTTTCAGCCAGTACTTCCTGGGTATAATGACTGCGTTCCCTGGCAATATTTATTCTTTTCCCAATTTCTACATGGATTTTATTTTTCGACACTGATAATCACCCTTTTAGCAATAATTTTATTGAAACATCTTTTTTTAATAAATCCTGTAATGCCATTAGTAAGTAAGTGTATAAGCATTAGTTTTTGAGGCATATTAATTTATATGTAGTTTTCTTTCTTTTTGATGTCTGCTTCTTATTAGCAGAAAATGGGATATCAGCCATGAAATAAAATTTCATTTTCACTTTCATAAAAAATATGATGCATTTTTCAAAAATATATGTTATTATGACTCTCGCATTGATTGCATACCCGGCTGCTGATCAGAACGCAGCGACTATCCGGTGTATCTAAGCGGCATTCGGCCGCAGGATTCCAACAACTTTTAACTAAATAACCCCAGTTGTTTCTCTGGGTATATGTACTTTATTTGGCTATCTAAACGTGTCGGCATTTGGGCCATTCCCCCTTTTTATGCCTTGTGCCGGCACATCTGAAAAAATTTGATCATTCCCCATAACTAAAACATTTTCTTTGTGCGTCTTTGGCAAAATAAAGTACATATACCCAGGCAGACAACAACAATTCTTTCTCCCCATTAATTGAAAAAAGCCGTGGTAGAAACTCCACGGCTTTCGTAGTCGAAATATTTTTACTGCCCCGATTAACTTGTAATATCCTCAAAGCTTTTATTTTACTGCTCCGATTAACTCGTTATATCCTCAAAGCTTTTTATTTTACTGCTCCGATTAACTCGTTTATATCCTCGACTCCCTGCTCCTGCATGTAGCGTTCGATTCCCTCGACAACCTCAACAGTTGCATAAGGATTGTGGAAATTCATCGCACCAACCGCAACTCCTGTCGCACCGGCGAGCATGAATTCAATTGCATCCTCAGCAGTTGCGATTCCGCCCATTCCGATAACCGGGATTTTAACTGCATGTGAAGCCTCATAAACCATACGAACAGCCACCGGCTTGATCGCAGGGCCTGACATTCCACCGGTCTTGTTGGCGATTGCAAAAGTCTTTTTATAGATATCAATCTTCATTCCGGTAATTGTATTTATAAGTGAAATTGCATCGGAGCCTGCTGCCTCTGCTGCCTTTGCCATCTCAGCAATGCTGGTTACATTGGGACTGAGCTTCATGATGATTGGCTGCTTTGCATGCTTTTTAAGCTCCTGTGTAATTTCGAAAAGCGCCTTGGGATCCTGGCCGAAAGCGATTCCACCCTCTTTTACGTTGGGGCATGAAACGTTTATCTCCAGCATGTGCACAGTGGGCTGATCAGAGAGTCTCTCAACAACATCCACATAATCCTGCACGCTTTTTCCGCAGACATTGACGATTACCTTTGTATCAAAATCCGCAAGGAAAGGCAGATCTCTCTCGATCATCACATCAACACCGGGGTTCTGAAGGCCTATTGCATTAAGCATGCCGCCATATACCTCTGCCACCCTGGGAGTGGGATTTCCGGGCCACGGTACATTGGCAACGCCCTTGGTCACAACCGCACCGAGTCTGTTTAAGTCTACGAATTCCGAATATTCCATTCCGGAGCCGAATGTTCCGGACGCTGTCATTACCGGGTTTTTAAAGGTAACTCCGGCTATTGTTACTTGTGTATTCATCTATAGTCCTTTCTAAATTGAAGTCCTTGTCATATGCAGCATGGTTTGTTTTTCAGATATCCAGGTCATCTGCGTCAAAAACAGGGCCGTCTGTACAGATACGCGCATTTTTTACATGTGAGTGCTCATCCACTTCTTTCGTCTTGCAGATGCATCCAAGGCAGGCACCAACACCACATGCCATGCGCTCTTCAAGACTGAGATATGCCTTAGCGCCTGTTTCTTTTGCATAAGCAGCAACGCCCCTGAGCATAGGCATGGGTCCGCATGCATAGATAACATCAGCTTCAATGCCCTCAGCTTTGCAGGCGTCAATTACATTTCCCTTGGTTCCTACGCTGCCATCCTCGGTTGCAATATGAAGCGTGCCATATTTTTTGAACTCATCAGCAAGGAAATTCTCAGAATCTCTGTAGCCCATGACCATGTGGATAGATGCAGGCTTGATTTGTGCCACTGACACGTTCGCATCATTCTCTGTTTTTCCAGCCTGTGCTGATTCATCCATTACATTGTCTGCAGCTCCGGCAAGTGCTCTTGACAGTCCAAGAAGCGGTGGTACGCCTATTCCTCCACCGATGATAAGAACTCTTTTTCCATCTGCCTTGTCAATTGGGAAGCCGTTTCCAAGAACTCCCAGAATGTCCACGCAGTCCCCTGCCTGATACAGAGAAAATTCTGCGGTTCCGCTGCCGGCTATTCTGTATACGATTCGCAGAGTCTGATTTTTTCTGTCATAATCGCAAATGCTGATTGGTCTTGGCAGAAGTGTTGATTTATTCTTTGGGAAAATTCCCACAAACTGTCCTGGGTTTGCATTCTCTGCAATGCCGGCTTTCAGCCTTAAATCCATTACACCTTCAGCCAGTAAGCTCTGACTTAAAACCTCAGCTCTGATTTTCTTCTTTTTTGCCATAATATCTCCTTACGATTTGCTGTATGTTCTCGTACTATCTATTTTTATCTTAATCATCAGCCCTTATACACTATTTGGCCATTACATATTGTGTACATTATTTTTCCGGGAAGTTCCTCGCCCTTGAAGGGTGTATTGTCTGCTTTGGACTTGAAGGTGTCGTATTTTTTTGTTTCATTTTCCTTGAAGATCACAAGATCAGCGGGTCCGCCTTCTGCAATTCTTCCTGCGGGGAGATTGTATATTCTTGCCGGCTGAATTGTCATCCTGCTAAGGAGAGTCATCATATCCATGTGTCCTGCATGCACCAACTCTCTGATTCCAAGTCCAAGCGATGTCTCAAGGCCTATTATGCCGCTGGGAGCATTCTTGAATTCTCGTTCCTTTTCTTCTTTTGTATGAGGTGCGTGATCTGTGGCGATGGTCTCGATTGTGCCATCCGCAAGGCCTGCTATTATTGCAAGTCTGTCCTCTTCTTTTCTAAGTGGAGGATTCATCTTCGCCATTGTACCATGCTTTTCCACAGCTTTGTCTGTCAAAGTGAAATGGTGAGGCGTTGCCTCCGCATGAATGTTGGGATTTGTTTTTCTTGCATCCCTTATCATATCCACCGCTTCTTTTGTGCTGATGTGCTGTATTGTAATGCTGGCACCGGTTTTGTTTGCAATATCTATATCTCTTTTTACCATTGCTATCTCAGCATCTCTGGGTGAGCCCGTGAGGCCAAGCTTCTCTGCTGCCTCTCCGGCATTTACCCCGTTTTCAGTGATGAACTTCGGATCCTCTTCATGAAGGCTTATCACCTTGCCAAGTCTCTTTGCTTCAAGGCATGCCTTCTCCATGATTTCCTCGCTCATTACCGGCTTCCCGTCATCTGTGAAAAGAACCGCGCCATTTTTAACAAGCATTTCCATGTCCGTCAGCTCTTTTCCTTCCATTCCTTTTGTGACATTTCCGCAGGCATAGACATCAATTCCGGTTTCCAGCCCTTTTTCCAGAACATATTTAAGTGTCTCCGGGTTGTCCATGTGAGGCTCAGTGTTGCCCATCATGACTACAGTTGTGAAGCCGCCTGCCTTTGCAGCCTCAGCTCCGGTGATTATGTCCTCTTTCTCCGTAAATCCGGGATCCCTGAAATGCACATGCGCATCCACAAGCCCCGGTGCCACTATGCATCCCGAAGCATCTATTTCAACAAGTCCGTCATTCGGGTCATCCGAAAGATTCATCGACCAGCTCTCTCTGGCCATATCATCCAGACTTCCGCAAAATCCGGCCTTTACAATTACTCCCTCATCTACAAGTAAATCCATGAACCCGTCAGTTCCCGTCGCCGGATCCATGATTCTTCCGTTTTTGATCAGAAGCATAAATTCTCTCCTCGTCTTTTGTGTAACGCTTACTAATTTGCGACTGCGTCGTTAAGGCGCTGCGCTATCTTGTGTATTGCTTACATATTATGTGATTGCATTGCACCGGCGCGCCGCTATCTCGCGTATAACTTGATTTTTGCACCTGCATTGCACTGGCGCGTCGCTACTTCGCGTATAACTTGATTTTTGCACCTGCATTGCACTGGCGCGTCGCTATCTTCCATATTATACATTCTTGAATCGCTCTTGAATACCGAATTCATGTAATCGCCTGGGCTATTTGAAAAAAATGTAATAGTTTTACGGCCTGGAATGCTTGTTATTTCACTCTCTCTCCAAACAAGATTTCATATCAGAAATTTTGTAATACTTTTTGCTGATTTTTCTATTACATTTTTCCGCACACAGGATATTTTTTGAAATAGCAGGTTAAATAGGGCTGTTATAGGTGCGAATACTATTACATTGGTCAATTGTAAAAACTAATTCCACTTTGTAAAACTAACTTCCACCTTGTAGA
>CAMVLM010000007.1 GCA_947168335.1 uncultured Butyrivibrio sp.
ATCCGATCTTTTTACTGGGATTCAGGGATGAATAAGGATCCTGAAAAACCATCTGGGCATCCGAATACTTCTGCACAAGCTCTCCCGTATAGTCCCTGTTCATTCCGACAATGGTTTTTGCCAGGGTGGATTTTCCGCAACCAGACTCACCGGCAAGTCCCAGAATCTCCCCCTCGTACACATCAAGATTCACGCCCTTTAATACATGATTCTTTCTTGTTTTACTGAAGGGTGACTTTTTATGATTTTTATAATAGACGTTAAGGTCCTTTATAGTAATAACCTTTTCCTTATCCATTTAACTCTCCGCTAGTTTTCAGCTTCTCTATCAGCTGAAATATTCCCTTTAAATATCAATCTGTGGAATCGCAGCAATAAGCTTACGGGTATAGCTCATCTTGGGGGATCTGAAAATATCCTCAACGTCGCCTGTCTCAACAATATTACCCGACTGCATAACAATAACTCTCTGGCAGAGCTGCCTTATCAGTGACAGGTCATGGGAAATGAAAATTATAGCTGTCCCCTTTTCCCTGTTAAGTTTTCTCAAAAGTTCAACTATCTGCGCCTGAATAGTAACATCAAGGGCAGTTGTAGGCTCATCAGCAATCAGTATCCTGGGTTCACCGATCATGGCTGCTGCGATCATGACTCTCTGGCGCATTCCACCGGAAAGCTCATGTGGATACATATTATAGACTTTTTCCGAGTCCTTTAATCCCACTGCATCCATAATATTTAATGCGCGCCTTTTTCTCTCCGCCTTATCAAGCTCCTTGTGATGAATCCTGAGCGATTCCTCAACCTGCCAGCCAATCTTTTTTACAGGATTAAGGGACGTCATGGGTTCCTGGAAAATAATCGATATCTCATCACCCTGATATGACCTTAAAATATCTCTGTCGCAGGTAAGAAGATCATGCCCGTCAAACATTATCCTTCCGTTTTTAGTAAGGGCATGTCTTTTAAGAAGACCGGCAATTGCCAGTGCGCTCATACTCTTACCGGAACCTGACTCACCAACGATTCCGACAATTTCACCCTCTTCAAGCATAAGGTCAAAATCCTCAACAACCGTCTCCGGCTTGTCATGATCATGGAACTCTATATGAAGATCAGTAACATCCAAAATAATCTCACTCATCAGATCAACTCCAAAACGCTTTAATACTCGCCTATACGCTTGATTCCCTCACTAAGGAATGAAAAGCCAAGCACCATGACCACGATCACACAGCCAATGCTGATAACATATCCCGGTCTGTTAAAAAGATAGCCCTGCGCATCTGAAAGCATATTGCCAAGACTTGCATAAGGCGGCTGCGCTCCTATTCCAAGGAAGCTAAGTCCTGCCTCTGCCAGAACTGCATTATTAAAGCCTATCATCACAGAAGACATCAAAACTCCAAGTGTGTTGGGAAGTATATGCACAAAGATGATTCTCAGATCAGATACTCCCTGAAGCCTTGCAACTTCGACGTAATCCATATTTTTACATCTTAAAAATTCTCCCCTTACTATTCTTGCAAAGCTGGGGACAAAAGAAATTCCCAGGGCAATTGCCACCTGATAGGTTCCTGTTCCGAACAGACTGACAAAAACCAGAGAAAGCAGAATGCTGGGAAATGCCAGCATGACATCAATAATTCTCATGCTGATCTCATCAAACATACCGCCAAAATAACCTGTTAATGCACCGAGAATGGTTCCTGCACCTGCTCCTATGAATATAGTTGATGCTGCGATTGCAAGCGTGACTCTGCTTCCGTACATTACCCTGCTGAAAACATCCCTGCCCATATGGTCCGTTCCCATTATGTGCTTTAAGGAAATTCCCTTAAGCTTTGATGAAGCGTCCATCTTTGTAGGAGAATAGGGCATATAGAAGAAGCCCAAAAGCACGATAAGCAAAACAATACCGGTAAGAATCATTCCCAGAATAAGGTAATAATTTCTCTTACCGGTGGCTTTGTTTTTCTCAAAAAGAGATAAAAACTTTTTCATTCCTCCACCTCGATTCTGGGATCAATTAATCTGTAAATAATATCAACCAGAAGGTTTATGATAAGCACCATAATGGCAACCCCCATTATGATTGCTTCTACAACCGGATAATCCCTATTGTTTATGGATGTAAGAAGTATTCTGCTTATTCCGGGAATTCCGAAAACCTGCTCTATAACAATACTTCCGGCAACCATATCTGAAAGTGCCATTCCCATAAAGGTAACTACGGGTATCATGGCATTTTTAAGCACATGAAGATACAATACTGCATTTGTGGTATTGCCTCTGCTATACGCCGTTCTTGTATAATCTTTTCCCGCTTCCTCTATTACGGAGCCCCTAAGAAGCTTCGTTGCCATGGCAGCCTTTGGCAATGCAATTGCAAAAGCCGGTGGAATAAGATATTTCAGAAAAGCTCCAAAATTCTTTGTATATGAAACGTATCCGCCCGGTGTGAAAAGTTTAAATATTATTCCGAAAACAAAGGTAATAAGAATACCTGAGAAAAAGGGCGGAATAGCCATTATTATCTGATTTATTACGGAAATAATATGATCCATTATTCCGTTTTCATGCTTGGCAATATAGATTCCAAGCGGAATAGACGTTACAACCATGATCAAAAAGCTCATCACTGCAAGCGTCAGTGTAATCGGTATTTTCTCAGCGATCATACCTTTTACGGGCACCTTATAATCATAAGATGTTCCCATATCTCCTTTGAGGAAAGAAGAAAACCATCTGAAATACTGGACAAAGAAGGGATCATTCAATCCCATTTTTTCTCTGTAAGAAGCTATAAGCTCCGGTGTTGCCTCTGTCCCAAACATTCTGGTAACAGGATCACCGGGAATAAGACTGAAAGCTAAAAACACGCATATGGATACTACCAATAAAGTCAGCGCCATGCTTAGTACTTTTTTCAGTATGTATCTCATATGCGTATTCCTCTTAGTTTTCTAAAAGATTTAGTAACTTAGTTACTATTACTGCGCAGGTTTAATCTTTGAGTAATCCTGTGCATAAAGCGGATAAAATTTATATCCTGCAAATTTCTTGTTAAGAACTACGAATTCAGGCAGATCCTGAATGTAAACATTTGCAGCGGTCTGTGAAAGTATTTTCTCACATTCCTTATATTTTGCAGTCTTTTCATTATCATCAACAGCTTCAATTGCTGCCTTAAGTGCTGCATCATAATCATCATTCTTGTAGTTGATAAAGTTATTGTGTGCATCTGATGCAAATCTTGAGAGAAGTGCATAAGCTGTAAGTGTAGATGCATCAACACCAACTACTGTTGACTGGAAGTTACGGTTTGTGTAAACATCATCAAGCCATGTATTCCACTCAACTTCCTGAATTGTTGCATTTACTCCGATTTCCTTGAACTGTTCAACAAGTACCTGTGCTGTATCAACGTGCTGTGTATAGTTTGAAGGAACAGTGATCGTGAAATCAAAACCATTGGGATATCCTGCCTCAGCAAGAAGCTCCTTAGCCTTAGCAACATCCTGGTTGTAAGTATCATTGAGGCTCTCATCAAAATACTTACCAAATGAAGGGAACATACTACTTCCAATCTCTGTACCCTTACCATCAGATACAAAATCCATTATTGTCTGAGGGTCAATCGCATAGCAGAGAGCCTGACGCACCTGTTCATTGTTAAAAGGCTCAACCGCATTGTTAAGGTACAGTGCCTGTACAAGATTCATGGTTCCTTCATATACTTCGAAATTATCTGAAAGCTGTGAAACCTGAGCACTTGTCACTCTTGCATACATATCAATTGATCCGCCCTCAAGGTCCATAACCACTGAATCAGCGTTAGCCTCAACCTTAAGTGTAATATCTTTGATATATGCAGCCTCTCCCCAATATTCATCAAACTTTGTCAGAATGATATTCTCCTGGGGTGAGCGTGATACAAACTTATAAGGGCCTGTTCCTATAGGATTACCTTCGGGGTCCTGATTGTTTGCAGGAATGATAGCTACAGTCATATACGCAAGAAACTCAGTATTAGCTTCCTTAAGTGTAAGAACTATTGTAGAATCATCCGGTGTCTCAACACTTTCAATATTAGAAAATGCCGATATCAATGGATCAGTTCCATCAGTACCGGCATTACGTTCAATTGAATATTTAACGTCTGCAACCGTAACCACTGACCCATCATGGAACTTAACTCCATCTCTCAAAGTGAATGTGTACACCTTTGCATCATCTGATATTGTGTAGTCACTGGCGATAGCAGGCTGAAGATTACCGTCTGTATCAGGCTTTACAAGTCCTTCATATACATTGAAAAGAACTTCACGGGTTCCCGCAGCTTTTGCAATGTGGGGATCCATGCTGTCAATGTCCTGAGGAATACCAATGGTAATCTCTGAAAGATCATCAGAAGTCTGGCTGCCTGCTCCTTCCGCTTTGCTGTCCGCTTCAGAACTTGCACTTTCGGTAGCGTTTGAGCTGCCTGCTCCATCATCTTCTGCCTTTTTACTTGAGCATCCGCCCAATGTAAGAGTCAGTGCCGTTAACACAACTAAAAGAGTTGAAAGGCTTCTCCTTCCGAAACTTTTCTTCATCATGTTACAATCCTTCTTTCTGTATTTAATTTTTGGGTGCACCTCAACTATACGGAAAGAAGCGTGTCATGTCAAGTTACGGCTACGGTATATTCTCACGAATCACACACTTGCTGCGTGATTCTGCTGTGAATAGTTACGTTTTATTCTTTTTTAAGTAAAGGTGTACTCTTATCCGTAGCATCGGTGATGACACCCTCTTCTTCCTTCTCAAGGACGATCTTTAATTCATCCATGAATGTATTTACGTCTTTAAATTCGCGATAAACCGAAGCAAATCTCACGTAAGCTACAGGATCAAGATTCTTCATCTTATCCATGCAGAGCTCACCAATGATACGGCTGGGGATTTCCTTCTGCTCAAGGTTAAATACCTCAGTTTCAACAGCATCAACTATCTGTGTTATCTGTTCTGCACTGACAGGTCTCTTATGACATGCGCGAAGAACTCCCGCTTCAATCTTGGCGCGATTATAAGGTTCACGATTATTATCCTTTTTGATAACGATAAGAGGGATGGTTTCAACCTTCTCATAGGTAGTAAACCTCTTGCCACAGGAATCGCATACACGCCTCCTTCTGATGGAAGTATTCTCATCAGCAGGCCTTGAATCGATTACACGAGTGTTGTCTTTACCGCAAAATGGACATTTCATACTACAAACCTTTCCGTGTATTGCACACAATCAATGTCAATATTTTGGGGCATAAAAAATCACCCACACAATCTATTGTAACATCATTTATCGTAATAATCCACAAAAAAAAATCATATTTTGTACATATTTTCATAACATTTATATGTTAGCCGGGACTGATGCACAAATGTATCCAGAAAGTAAAAAGGAACAGTCGCTATCTGCGACTGTTCCTGAATATTTCATAGCACTATCTGATTATTTCTTCTGTAAGAAATCCGGAATTTTAAGGCTCTTAGCTTCTACTGAACTGCGAACCTCAGGTGGACGGTTAAGTCCTGAAACAGGTCTTGCTGTCTGAGGTGCAGGATTCACATTTGCAGGCTGTACAGTTTTCTGTGCAGGAGCCGACTGCAATGTGCTGATTGTAGGCTGAACTGTTGCTGTCTGAGCCGGCTGCTGAGGTGTAACAGTTACTGTAGGCTGAGGCTGAGGTGCGGGAGTAGGCTGTGCCTGCGCAACCTGCGGCTTAGGTGTCGGAACAGCATTGTGCTTATCCTCGATACCTGTTGCAATAACAGTAACATTACATGTATCAGACATGGTCTCATCATACATTGCACCGAAGATGATGTTTGCATCATCTCCTGCAAGATTACGAATGTAATCAGCAGCAAGTGAACCATCCATAAGTGAAATATCACCGGATACATTGATGATGACATTGGATGCACCATTGATCTTTGTCTCAAGAAGAGGTGATTCAACCGCCATCTTAACAGCGTCTGTAGCCTTGTCATCACCCTTACCGGAACCAATTCCGATATGAGCAATTCCCTTATCCTTCATGACAGTCTGTACGTCAGCGAAGTCAAGGTTGATTGCTGCAGGAACATTGATAAGATCAGTGATTCCCTGAACAGCCTGCTGAAGTACCTCATCTGCCTTCTTAAGGGCATCAGGCATTGTTGTACGTCTGTCAACAATCTGAAGAAGCTTATCATTAGGAATAACGATAAGTGTATCTACATTGTTCTTTATTGTGTTAATTCCGTTGAGTGCGTTCTGCATACGTACTCTGGCCTCAAAAGCGAAAGGCTTGGTGACAACACCAACAGTAAGAATACCCATCTCTTTTGCAAGCTTAGCAACAACAGGAGCTGCACCGGTACCTGTACCGCCACCCATACCACAGGTAACGAATACCATGTCTGCTCCCTTGAGAGCAGCAGAAATTTCCTCCATGCTCTCCTCTGCAGCCTTCTGACCGATTTCAGGCTTGGCACCTGCACCAAGTCCCTTAGTCAGTTTCTCTCCGATCTGTAAAAGCTTTGGTGCTTTACAGAGCTGAAGAGCCTGCTTATCAGTATTAATTCCGATGAATTCAACACCGGAAATGTTTTCTTCTACCATTCTATTTACAGCGTTATTGCCTGCACCGCCAACCCCAACAACTATGATCTTGGCACCGGACTCTGCCTCGTTCGACTTAATTTCAAGCAAGATAGTGCTCCTCCTTCATAACTAAAACTCCTACAAGCTATATTATAATTTTTTTAGCAAATTTACAACCTAGAATTTTTATTTTTTCTCTTCAAAGGTAATGTTCTGAGTATTTGAATTATAGTCTGACATTTCTAAAATACCGCTCTTTCCCTCAAGTTTCGGTAATATGTACTGTAGCTGTATGATTTTCTCGTCGATGTTTTCGTTAGTTCCCAAACTCACCTCGACATCCTGAAAATACAGGTACATGCGATATTCGCTGTCAAAAAATATTTTATCCACTCCAATGTTATATTTGGTCAGAAGCTGTGTTATATCAAGAATTTCCGCAAAAACTTCCTGATTTTCCACCGGAAGCTTCTCATGGATCACAACATAATCAAATGTAAGCCCCAAAACAAGCGGGACATCAGATGACGCCTCAGAAGAGGTTTCAACAACTATGCCGTCTCTGTCAAAATAAATATACCGGTCAAGATACTTAACATATCCCGCAACCGCCTTTTCATAGACATTTATACGGATTGTATCAGGTGAAAGCACCTCCACATCCATCTTTTCCACAAACGGAATACCGGTAATATCCTTATCTCTGTATTTAAACGAAAGATAAAGCGAATTTTTACCAAGGCGTCCCGTCATGACCATATCAAGTATTTCCTGGTCGGTATAATGGGTATTCCCGTCAACATAGGCATTTACAACCGTATAGTTCCTGTAAATGTATATGCAGGCACTGAGAATGGCTATAAAAAGGATAAAAACAAATGCGCCTATGATAAAAAGACTTTTATGTAAGCGAAGCAGCTCCCCGAAATCAATCCGGGGAGCGTATGCCCTTGTCCTTTTAGCACGCATTCGTCTTCTAATCATCAGTAATAACCTATATAATCCTTTACGAAATCACTCAAATTTCAATAGTTCTTGCAACGTTAAACACGATACCTATTTCTGTCAGAAGGAACAACGTAGCACTTCCTCCATAACTGATAAACGGCAATGTAATACCTGTGTTGGGTATAGTGTTGGTAACAACCGCAACATTAAGGATAACCTGCAGGGCAATATGTCCTATTATACCGATTACAAGAAGTGCACTGTACATATCAGGTGCGTTATTTGCAACGATTATCATACGCCACAAAAGAAGCACAAACATGAAAAGTACAGCAATGGATCCAAACAGTCCCAGCTCCTCGCAGATTATGGAAAAAATCATGTCGTTCTGAGCTTCAGGAATAAATCCCAGCTTCTGCATACTCTCGCCAAGTCCCTTGCCGAATACTCCGCCGGAACCGATCGCATAAAGTGCCTGCAGCGTCTGATAGCCCTTACCATTGACATAAGCCTCAGGATCAAGCCATGCAAGAATACGAACAAAACGATAGTTAAGTTCGCTGTTATAACCAGCTTTTGCAACAACAAAAACCACAATTGCCGCAAATCCCAGAATTCCCGAGACGATAATAACAAATCTTCTGTAACCGGGAGTAGACACAAACAGCATGACAAAGGCTATTCCCATTATGATAATTGCAGAACTCAGGTTATCCGTACATTTCAAAACCGCAAGTGCTATCGGAAGCGGAACAAGCATGACAGTCCAAAAGCCCCTGGGTGTGGCAATTTTCCTGTTAAGTCTGTCAATCAGTGTAGCAAGTGCAATGATCATACCAAGCTTTGCAATCTCAGCCGGCTGAATTGACAAGCCGCCAATTATAAGCCATCTTCTGGCACCATTAACCTCTTTTCCCAGCGGTGTTTCAACCAGCATAACCACTATCCCCGAAATAAAATAAATCGGTACCGCAAAACGCTTATAAATGCGCGTAGGGATCCTGGAAACCAGTGCCATAACAAATAATCCGAATACTGTAAATGCAAGCTGTCTTTTAAAGTAATAAGCCGAATCCGAATAATCCAAAGCTGCCTCGTATGAACTTGTTGAATAAAGCATTATAAGTCCGAAGGTAAGCAAAAACAGCACAATAAAAATCATACTGTAATCAACATAATATTCCTTCTCCGTCCGCTTAGCTGTTTTTACAGCCTGCATATAAATCCCCCCTACAGACTATTTACATAGTCTTTAAACTGTTTTCCCCTGACTTCATAGCTTGGGAACATGTCCCAGCTTGCACATGCAGGGGATAAAAGAACCGCCTCTCCGTCCTTCGCATTTTTACTGCAGAACTCAAGTGCATCTTTATAAGAGTCCATAAACACATAGTCATGGAAGCCGTGTTTGTCTGCACAATCAGCTATTTTCTGCTTTGTTGCGCCGATGAGTACAAGTTTTTTAACCTTGCCGTCAAAAGCCTCTATCCATTCATCATATTCGCTGCCTTTGTCATATCCGCCTCCGATAAGATAAGTAGGCTTATCCATGGCCTTTATACCCTGAATGGCAGCATCCGGGTTGGTTCCCTTGGAGTCGTTGTAGTAATCAACTCCGTTTTTTGTGGCAACGAATTCAATTCTGTGCTCAACCGCCTTAAAATCATGTACAACAGAAAGGATAGTCTCCATAGGTACATTCATGGCGCGTCCCATGGCAATTGCTGCCATAACATTCTGTATATTACAGCTTCCCACAAGATTCATATCGTGGATATTCATAACTCTTGTGGCATTGCCGTTTTCTGCAAAGAATATCTCCTCTCCATCCTGGTAATAGCCGTTCTCAAGTTTATGTTCAGTTGAGAAAAATACGACTGTCGCAGGACATCTGTCCGCAAAATTCCTTGTATATTCATTATCATAATTAAGAACACAGACATCATCCTTTGTCTGATTATTGGTGATATTCTCCTTCATGGCTGCATAGCATTCCATGGTATGATGTCTGTTCAAATGATCGGGTGTAATGTTAAGAATAGCTGAAACACAGGCGTGGAAATTCTCCACAGCTTCAAGCTGGAAGCTGCTGATCTCACCGATTGAAACAGTATCATCAGTCATCTCCATGGCTCTCTCAGCATATGAATATCCTATATTTCCAACCACATAGGTAGAAGCAAAATGTGCTTTCATAATTTCTCCTACAAGCGTGGTTGTTGTGGTCTTGCCATTTGTTCCTGTGATGGCCACCATTCTTCCTTTTGCAAAATTATAAGCAAGCTCTATCTCACTCCAGACAGGAATACCGGCCTCCTTAACGCGCAGCATTACAGGCGAGTCCATGGGAACTGCCGGACTTGGCACCACAAGTGCAATTTCTTTTAACTTCTCATCGGAAAGTTCGCCTATGATAATCTCGGGATTCTCACCCTTATAACCCTCGAGCTTTGTCCTTATTTCTCTTTCATATACTTTTGTATTTTCATCCAAAATTACCGGAATTGCGTGTGCTTTTCCCAAAAGCTTTGCACTTCCTATTCCGGAAATACCGGTTCCTATTACAAGTACTTTCTGTCCAACAATTTCACTTGCTTTCATATCCAGCTCCTTTTTTATAATCAGTCACCATGACCGCTGTCAGAGGAATTTCCTCCCTCACCGACTGTGATATCAGGAAGCGGATCACCTCCGATAAGATGTCCGTCTTCAGGATCAATAAATCCGCCTGTCTCCGGGTCAATATAATACCCCGTTTCCGGATCAATTTCAAACGACTTCCATATAGGTTCTTTGTTTTCTTTTTCATCCTCAGGTATCTTTTCCCAGATTCCGTCAGCATCTTCAGAACCTTCTTCGCCTTCTTTATTTTCGGTCCCGTCTTCGGTACTGCCTTCTTCGCCCCCTGAAGAAGTTTCCCCGGAATCATCCGAAGTTTCTACTTCAGCTTCCTGAGCAGCGCTCATCATTATCTCTTTTTGTCTTAAGGCTTCAAGCTCTGCCTGTTCCTCTTCTGTTACTGGTTCTGTCATAGGGAAGTTCAGATAAGGAAGCGCTTCTGTCAGGACAGCCCTTACTATTCTGGTTGCAAACTTGGCATCAGCCTGATCTGCTGCATTGGGTCTGTCGACAACAACGTAAATTGCAATCTTCGGATCATTTGCCGGAGCATATCCCATAAAGGAAACTACATACTGCCTGTTTCCTCTCGGAACCGTCTGCGCAGTACCTGTTTTTCCACCTATCATATAACCTGCGGGTCTTGCAGTTTTACCTGTACCCTCATCTCCCGCAACTACAAGGTTACAATACTCAATGATTTTCTTTGAAGTGGACTCGGAAACTGTCTGTCTTAAAACTCTGGGTTCTATGCTCTTAACCGTTGAACCCGCTGAATTCTGAATTTTGCTGACAATATGAGGTTCATAAAAGTTTCCACCGTTTATCAGTGAGCTGAACGCAGTTATCATCTCTATCATATCCACGTTGTAGCCCTGTCCGAAGGTTCCTGTGGCAAGCTCTGTAGAACCCATATTGTTTACATCAAAGGTAAGGCCTTCTGTTCTGGCTTCTCCTGCCAGGTCAATGTTTGTTTTAAGTCCGAATCCGAACTGCTTCTGGAATTTGCAGAAGGTATCTGTTCCGATTGCCTGACCTATCTTCATCATTGCGACGTTACAGGAAATCTCAATACCTCTGGCTACAGAAACACTTCCGTCACCATATCTGTTGTGGCAGTGAATCTTGTGACCGCCTATTTCCAGATAACCTCCACAATCGTAAACTTCATTTCCTGTTATATTTCCAGCCTCAAGTCCTGTGGCAACAGTAAACGGCTTGGCAACAGATCCGGGTTCATAGGTATCTGAAATGCAGAAGTTTCTCCACAGCGCGTTCAGATTGTACATAACCTCTTCATCGGTCATTGAATCAAGCATTTCCTGAGTTATGTAAACACCGCTGTCATACACGCTTTCGCCGGCAATTTTATTTCCCTTCTCATCAACACGTGGCATGCCAATGAGGTTATCGGTATTACGTGTATCATTCAGATCAAATGTGGGATAGCTGGCCATTGCAAGAATATCACCGGAATGAATATCCATCATGATACATCCAACGTTATTGGCAGCATTTCCCTCTCTGACATTATTTTTATATGTCTCGTTGAATTCCTTAAGGTATTTCTCCACAATTGACTGAAGGTTTCCGTCAATTGTTGTTACTATTGTATTTCCGTCTGTGGCAGGAATTGTTGTTCTTTCAAGATTGGAATCCTCATCAAGATAACCGTAGATTCTGCCGTTTGAGCCGCTCAGCTCATCATTGTAATACTCCTCAAGTCCAAATATTCCATTGTTATCACTGGTGGTAAATCCAACAACATCACTGGCCATTGAACCGTTAGGATATTTTCTTATATAGTTTTCTTCAAACCAGACACCCTGCACGTTTTTATTGTATGTATCACTACCGTAGGTTATCATTGCCTGGAAGTTGCTTATTTCATCATAGCTGAGCTGTTTTGCCAGCGTGTAATACTGGGATGAGGGATTGTCTGCTATATAATTTCTGATATCGCTCTCATTGAAACCAAAGCAGCTTACAAGTGCTGCCACAGTGGGTTCAAGAAAATCTTCGTCCGAAAGAATGATCTTCGCATCAAGGATTACGTTGTAAACCTTTTCACTGTATGCAAGGACCGTTCCGTTAGCATCAACTATCTCCCCTCGTCTGAAAGGGATGGTTGTCGAATCGTATTTCTGCTGTGACAGAACCTGCCTTTCATACTCTTCACCGTTGTTTCTGGTAATCATTACAAGTCTTACACCAAGCAGTACAAAAGCTAGCAGTACTGTTCCAAACAATACTGCCAGCTTCTTTTTCATTGCAAATGTGAACTTTTGGGTGTTACTTCTCTTCTTTTTCATAACTTAACTGCGAATATTCCTTATTAGTTTCCATCGGGTATTGGTGCGACCTGTCTTACATAGTCATTTCCACCACCGTCAGAATATGTAACAATCTGACCTTCTGTAGCATAGGTCATGCCATATTCGCCAATAGCGATTCTTTTTATTTCCTCAAGATCAAGACTGCTAACTGCTTTATTATAAGCCTCATCATTGTCCTGTTTCAAACTATTTAATTTAGCCTCCATACTTGATACAGTTTTCACACTTGATTTAATATCTGCCTGAATTGAGATATACATTGAAAGAACACCACCTGCAAGTACTACTGCAAGAGTAAGCCCCAATAATGTTGGAAGGCTCATTCTATGCGCTCTTTTTCTGGCCTGAGCCCTTTTCTGGACATGAAGCGGAATTTCTTCACGATATCTTCTATCCGGCTCATACTGTTTTCTTACTGTATTTCCGTAAACATAATTCTTTTCCATAATTCCCCTCGTAAACCCTTCTTCTGATTTACTCTGTTTTTCTTTCCCTGATTATTGTTTTTTCTCAAAAACTCTCAGCTTTGCGCTGCTGCTTCGTGAATTTTCTTCCAGTTCTTTTTCACTTGGAAGTATTGGCTTTCTGGTGATCACTTTCCCCTGTGATACCTTACCGCATACACAAATCGGTATTTCCGGCGGACATGTGCAGGGATTTTCATTTTTCCTGAAATTGTTTTTAACAATTCTGTCCTCAAGTGAGTGGAATGTTATCACGCATATTCTTCCACCGGGATTTAAAAAATCAATCATACCATCCAGCGAATTTTCCAGTACATCAAGCTCTCTGTTACATGCTATTCGCAGTGCCTGATAGGTTCTCTTCGAAGGATGTCCTCCTTTTTCCCTCATTCTTGCAGGGATTGCCGCTTTGATGATCTCATTCAGTTCAAAAGTTGTATCAATCGGCTTTTTCTGTCTGTTTGCAACTATATGTTTTGCAATGTTCTTGGCAAATTTGTCTTCACCATAATTCTTTATAATATGGAAGATTTCCATTTCAGAAAACTCATTAACAATCGTTCCTGCCGTGAGTTCCTGCCTTCTGTCCATTCTCATATCCAGCGGAGTATCAAATCTGTATGTAAACCCTCTCTCCTCGTTATCAAGCTGGAATGAAGAAACTCCCAGGTCCAGCAGAATACCGTCAACTCCGTTTATCCCCAGTTCCTTTATTCTGCTAACAGCATTCTCGTAATTGTCTCTTATGATGGTTATCTTGTCCCCAAAGGGTTCAAGTCTTTTACTTGCAGCTGCTATGGCATCCTCATCCTGATCAATTCCGATAAGTCTTCCACCTACGCCGAGCTTTTCGGCTATATGACTGGAATGTCCTGCTCCGCCAAGGGTTCCATCCACATAGATTCCATCCGGCTTAATATTCAGATTTTCAATTACTTCATTCAGAAGTACTGAATAATGCTTGAATTCCATATCACTCTCACCGATTAAATGCTCAATCCGTATTCGCTCATCTTCGCTGCAATACTGTCAATATCATCAAATGTGGTAGCTTCTTCCCACTTGTCCTTACTCCAGATTTCAACTCTGTTTCCGACTCCGGCCACAACTGCTTCTTTTTCAATTCCGGCATGCTGTAACCAGTTCGCTTTCAGAAGAATTCTTCCCTGCTTGTCTACTTCTACATCATCGGCTCCTGCCATGAAGAAACGTCCAAGCTGTCTGGCTCCTGGTATATCCATAGGTAGTGATCTCAGCTTCTCTTCAAAGGCATCCCATCCATTTTGGTCGAACACAAACAAACATCCGTCAAAGCCCTTGGTAACCACGAACTGTTCTCCCAACAATTCACGGAACTTGGCCGGGATGATCAGTCGACCCTTAGCATCGATTGAATGACTGTATTCGCCTTTGTACGCCTTTCCCATGATTTTCTACCACTTGTTTACCATTTGTCACCACTTTGTGACACTTTTTACCACCTAAATGTATAATAAACTATTTTTCACTTTTTCTCAACCTCAGGAAATGGCTTATTTACTGATTCCCCCGCTAAACAAGCACTCCCAATGCTGTGGGGGTACTTGTTTAATACAAGATATTGTGTTTGTAATTGTTTCGTCTGGCATATATTGATTTTTATGGGATGTTTATTGGAAATATAATATTTTTCTAAAAAAATCTTCTTTTTTTATGGTTTTCTGCTATTTGTTTTTTTGGGGAAGCGGGGGATTTGGCTAAGGTGAATGAGCCAAGGGGGATTAGGACTTTTGCGGCGACTATCGGGATTATCTTGTTTTTCGTGATGGTTCCACACTGCCCGGCACCACGAATTTTATTTCTTTTAGTCTCTCCGAGGTAATACAATCATTTAAGCCGCAAATAGCCATACAATCTCTTCTTGCAAGAAAAAGCAACTTCTTTAATCTGCATAAATAAAGTAAACAGCTCCAATCACTCAAATATCCAGCTGTTGGCGTATCGCGCGCTCTACCATTTGAGAATTCAGCGGTTCACTTTTAGTTTCGAAAGTGTCATACACCAACAAAAACATTCAAAACCATTTTCAAAAGTGCCACTGCTCAGCGATCGCATTCCCAAATGCATGTGAAGTACCGATGCAAATACTCTTTGTCCATAAAAATATGAAATCACAGTATGCAGAAAGCATACAGATTGCTTGAAAAACAATAGATGTATTTTTATCATGTAAATGATTTTTTGTCAATGTACAAATTTGTCATGACATGCTAAACTATTAAATGCTGTATTAGAATCTTCATATTAATAGAAGGAGTAAAAAATGAAACTAGGTATAGTGGGATTGCCAAACGTTGGCAAGAGTACACTTTTTAATTCACTTACAAATGCAGGAGCGCTGGCTGCAAATTATCCTTTCGCAACAATCGACCCTAACGTTGGTGTTGTTGCAGTTCCGGATGAAAGACTTACAAAGCTTGGAAACCTCTACAATTCCAAGAAAGTAACTCCGGCCACAATCGAATTTGTTGATATCGCAGGACTTGTTAAGGGCGCATCAAAGGGTGAAGGACTTGGAAACCAGTTCCTTGCAAACATCAGAGAAACAGATGCTATTGTCCACGTTGTAAGATGTTTTGAAGACACAAACGTTGTTCACGTTGACGGAAGCGTTGATCCTGTAAGAGATATAGAAACCATCAACCTTGAGCTTATCTTCGCTGACCTTGAGGTACTTGAAAGACGTATTGCAAAGACCTCAAAAGCAGCAAGAATGGACAAGGATGCAGCAAAAGAGCTTGCTCTCCTCGAAAGAATCAAGGCTCAGCTCGAAGACAATAAACTGGCAAAAGAAATGGACATCGAGGACGAAGACGAACTCAAGCTCATGAACAGCTACGATCTTCTCACATGGAAACCCGTTATCTTCGCAGCAAACGTAAAAGACGAAGATCTTGCAAATGACGGTGCTGACAACCAGTATGTCGCAGCAGTACGTAACTGGGCAAAAGACAATGGAAGCGAAGTTTTCGTAATCAGCGCTCAGATTGAGCAGGAGCTTGCTGAACTTGACGCAGAAGATAAAAAAGCTTTCCTTGAAGATCTTGGCCTTTCAAAGTCAGGTCTTGAAAAACTTATTGAGGCAAGTTACAGAACCCTCGGTCTTATGAGCTTCCTTACATCAGGTGAGGACGAAACAAGAGCCTGGACCATCAAGATTGGTACAAAGGCTCCTCAGGCCGCAGGTAAAATCCATACAGATTTCGAGAGAGGATTTATCAAAGCTGAGGTTATCAATTACGAAGATCTCCTTCGCGAAGGCTCCCTGTCAGCAGCCAGAGAAAAAGGTCTTGTCCGCATGGAAGGTAAAGAATATGTGGTTCAGGACGGAGATGTAATCCTGTTCAGATTCAACGTATAAGATAAAGACTCAGCCTCGTTAAAGGCTGAGTCTTTTTATATAGTAATTTCCCAGGCGAAATTCTTTCTTGCGCAGATACAAAAAACGTAACTACATCAGAATTTTTAAGCCCTATCTGTTATATTCAATTTGCAGGCTGTTTAACAAACAAAGAAAGACAATAATATGAGCAACGATAAAAAGCTGACAAAATCCACAAATGAACATATACAAGGCGAATCACGTGCTAATGATTCACTCCATACTCAGCACGATCATGAACATTGTCACGAACATGGTCATGTCCACAGTCATACACATACCAAAGCCGTACTGAACAGGCTTTCAAAGTCCATCGGTCACTTGGAATCTGTAAAGAAAATGGTCGAGGACGGCAGGGATTGTTCTGAAGTTCTGGTTCAGCTTGCTGCAGTCAAGGGATCTATTGATTCCTTAAGCAAAATAATACTCAAGGATCATATCGAGCACTGCATAGTAGATGCCATAGAGGAAGGCGACCAGGCAGCTCTTGATGAGCTTGGCAAGGCAATCGACAAAATCATCGGGTAATAACAGGTAAATAGCATCTCAAAAAACTACAAGCTGATTATCTTACCATCCTTAATAAACATTCTTTCCGAAGCTACGTTATTGACAAAGGTCTTATCATGAGAAACAAACAATAACGTTCCTTCGTACTCTTTAAGAAGCCTCTCAAGTGCTTCAATCGAGGGAATATCCAGATAGTTTGTAGGCTCATCCAATATCAAAAGATTAACGTCCGACACAAAAAGCATTGCAAAGGACAGTTTCATTCTTTCGCCTCCGGATAATTCCGATGCCTTCTTCTGAATATCCCTTTCAGTCAAAAGAAGTCTTGCCAGAATAATTCGCGCAATGCTCTCCTTCTGGATACTCACATTCCTTACATTCTCAAGCACTGTTTTATTCAGATCTATCTGAGACATATTCTGTCTTGCATAACCTATTTTAGCTCCGGGTACAACATAAACGCCTTCTCTTTTATCAATCAGTTCTATCAGCGTTGTCTTTCCTGCTCCATTCTCGCCAACAAGAGCCACCTTTGATCCGTTCCGAATCATAAAATCAGCGTCGTCAAAAATAAGCCTTTCATCATAACCAAAAGTAAGATGTTCACCTCTGATGACTATGGGATTTCTCGGCGGATTGGTCAGCCTGAAGTCAGGCCTTGCAACAGGTTCTTCCTTTGGCTTTTCCTTAACCTCCATGTGCTCAATGCGCTTCAAAACATTCTCCGCACTCTTCTCCATGCTTCGTGCCTTATCTTCAGGCTTTCTGTTTCCGCAAAGAGCAATTGTCTTAGCCTCACTTGCAGATATATTTCGCGGCTTTTTTGCAACGCTTTTAGCCTTGGCCTTTTTCTGACGATAGACACTCTCCAACCTGCGTTTTTCTGACTGATAATTCTCGTATTCGGCATACTGACTTTTTCTTAATTGCTCTTTCTGTTCAAGATAGTCATCATAGTTGCCATTAAAAAAATTCAGTTCTCCGAAAGACACTTCAACAATCCTGTCACACACCTCGTTCAATAAATCTCTATCATGGCTTATCAGAACCATTGATTCTATCTCTTTAAGTCGCTTCTTCAGAATCTCAACGCCTGCGCTGTCGAGATTTGAAGTTGGCTCATCCAGAAAAGCCACCGCACTCTGGCTTGAAAACAGTTCAGCCAGTCTTATTCTCGTATCTTCTCCACCACTGACATTTTCCTGCCATAACTGGTCACCTACTCCCATTTTCCCGGCTTCGGCATAATCCGTTTCATAATATGAATCCCCGGTCCCAAACTGTTCAAAATAAAACGGTACGCAGTTAAGCTTCACTGTACCGGATGAAGGAGCAAGCTTCCCTGACAAAACTTTCAGAAGAGTTGTCTTTCCGGCTCCGTTTACGCCAACAAGCCCAACTTTTTCGCCTTCATACAGATAAAACCTGTCAAAATCCAAAACAATCTGCTCACCGTAAATCTGTTTTATATTCTCTGCACTTATAAGTATTTTTCTGGCCATACGCACCTCCTTTCCAAGAATCATTATCCAAACAGAATCATCTTTTTCTTTAAATCATCTAAAATTACTTTTTCCATTATGTCTGTCCTCCTAAGCAAGTAAATATATTTCGAACGCGCATCCATAGCGGAACGCTTTTATCTTATAGGGAATCTGACGGATTTTCCTATAAAAATAAAAAAATCCGAATGCATTGCGCATCGGATCATCTGAAAAAGCATATTCTATTATCAGTTTGTAAGTACATAATTAAAGTGTGAAAGCCGCACTAAAAAAAGGCAAACAAAAAGCACTAATTCCACTGATATAAGAAATGCCATAGAATGATTGATCTACGCAACGCAAATAAATCCCTCTCGGGAAACTTTCTGCATTTACTCATAAATCATTATCACCTATTCCGCATCTCCTTTACCTCCGAATTATGTGCCTGGAAACTAACCATTAATATTTGTAACACCTTTGCATAAATCCGTCAACATCAATTTCTGTAAAGTTTACAAATGCCCCCGGAATCGAAACTTCTTACGATTCCAAGGGCATCAGTTGGTCATTTATACCGCTGCCACTTCTCTTGTAGCAACAACATCAACTCCGGTTCCTGCAACGTTTTTAACCACAACATCACCGATATGAACAGGTGCTTTAACGCATGCTGCATCAATTTCCTTCATGCAATCAGCAATCTTATCCTTCGGAATATTGGACGCCGTCTTAACAGAAACTCTTGGCTTGTCACCACCTGTAATAACAGCAGTGCTTGTGACTGTGCGTTCCGGATGTGTCACTTCGTTTCTTGCATATTTATCACCTATGGCACAGGTGTAACCCTTTACGGATAATACCTCTCCATCTTCCATTTCTACTGTAATCTGGCAGCCCATCGGGCAGCCGATACATGTAAGTTCTCTTTTTTCCATGGCTACTCCTTTATTTCAAAAAACCGTTTTGTCTTTATGCTCGGTTTTAGAAAAGCAAACCGGAGCGCCCAGGAGGCCAGAGACGCCTTAGGATCAGCTTCCTTCAGCTTGCTTTTCTGAAGAATTACCTGCTCCATCTCACCGGGCGCCATTATACGCTTCTGATTGTGCATTACGCGCTCATCATCAAAATAAACACTCACAAAGGAGTTCTTGAACACTGCTCCTACACGGAATCTTACAGTAAGAAGGTCATCCATACGATCAACATTTATTGTTGAAGGCACTGTATATCTGGCACCATCGGTTGCTGTAAGCTCAATAACTTTTCCGTTTTGCACAGCACCGTCTTTCACAAATCTGGCTGCATTGGCACCTGCTCTTGTTGCCTCCTCAGAAACATAGTCAACAAGGTCGTGAACATGAAGAACATTACCGCAGGCAAATACCCCGGGAATGTTTGTCTCAAGACTCTCGTTAACAACAGGGCCGCTGGTTACCGGATTCATCTCAACTCCCGCATTCCTTGACAATTCATTTTCAGGAATAAGTCCGCAGGACAGAAGAAGTGTATCACAGGTATAGCGTTCCTCCGTTCCCGGAATAGGCTTCATCTTATCATCAACTTCAGCGATAGTAACAGCTGTTAAGTGGTCTTTACCCTCAATATCCACAACTGTGTGTGAAAGCTTAAGCGGTATTCCAAAGTCATCAAGACACTGAACTATATTTCTCTTAAGGCCTCCGGAATATGGCATAAGCTCAGCCACAACCTTAACCTTAGCCCCTTCAAGAGTCATACGTCTTGCCATGATAAGACCTATATCACCAGATCCCAGAATAACCACTTCTCGTCCAGGCATATAGCCTTCCATATTTACCAGACGCTGCGCAGTACCTGCAGAAAAAATACCTGCGGGACGATATCCCGGAATATTAAGCGCTCCTCTTGGACGTTCCCTGCATCCCATTGCAAGGATTACTGCGCCCGCTTTTATCTGATACATGCCATCCTCGCGGCTCATTGCAGTAACCACTCGATCAGAGGAAATGTCCATAACCATTGTATGAAGCCTGTACTCTATCTTTTCAGCAAGAACCTGATCAATAAATCTCTGAGCATACTCCGGTCCTGTCAGCTCCTCTTTGAATGTATGAAGTCCAAATCCATTATGAATACACTGATTTAAGATTCCTCCAAGTTCTCTGTCTCTCTCAAGAATAAGAATTTTATCCACGCCCGCTTTTCTGGCGGAAATAGCAGCGGCAAGGCCCGCAGGGCCGCCACCTATGATTACAATATCGTAAGAAGTCATTACTGATTTCCTCCCTTCTGATTCTTAGTGCGCTCCATTACTATGTTGGAACGACCGCCGCTCTTGGTGATCTCTTCATAAGAAAGACCAAGCTCGCGATGCAGGATCTCCATTGTACGCGGTGAGCAGAATCCCATCTGGCATCTTCCCATACCTGCGCGGGTTCTTCTCTTTACACCATCAAGGGATCTTGCTCCCAGAGGTCTGTGGATTGCATCAAGTATTTCGCCTTCGGAAACCGACTCACATCTGCAGATGATATTTCCGTAAGCGGGATTCTTTTTAATAAGCTCATTCCTCTCTTCGATTGAAAGCCTGGAAGGATCAAGGATATCTTTTCTCTTACTGATCCAGTTGTCTTTCTCCTGAAGCTTCATCATATCCTTGAGCATATTTCCTACCATCTCACCAACTGCGGGGCAGGCTGAAAGTCCGGGAGACTCTATACCGAGACAATCAATAAAGTGCGGAGCATCCTTAACCTCTTCAATAACAAAATCATGTTTCTCAAGATGGGCACGGAGACCCGAAAACGAAGTAATAACCTTCTTAAGCGGAAGATTTTTCACATGATCATTTGCCTTGGCCTGAAGGTCTGCTAGTCCTGCTGCAGTTGTATTTGTACCCTCTTTATCCTCTATATCCACTGCTGTAGGTCCGACAAGAAGATTTCCATGAACAGTAGGCGTTACAAGTACGCCCTTACCCAGACTGGTGGGCTGCGGGAAGATTGTATGACTGACATGATTTCCGGCTTCCTTATCAAGGAGGCAGTATTCTCCACGTCTTTCAATAATATGGACATTATCTGCGCTTACCATATTGTGGAGTTTATCAGCGTAAACACCGGCTGCATTTACAATGTATCTGCTCTCATACTCTCCATTATTTGTTCTGATTTTCCAAGTACCGTTCTCGCCCTTCTTTATATCTTCAACGGTGGTATTAAACCTGAACTCAACACCGTTTTCGTTAGCGTTTTCAGCCATTGCTATCGTAAGTTTGAACGGACAGATGATTCCGCCTGTAGGAGCAAACAAGGCACCTTCAACATTATCAGAAAGATTGGGTTCCATCTCCAGAGCTTCCTCTCTGCTTAGAATCTTAAGCCCCTTAACCCCGTTTTTAATTCCTCTGTCATAAAGATCATTAAGCCCTCCAAGAGCTTCTTTATGAATGCAGACAACCATGGATCCGTTTCGTTTGAAAGGAATATCCAGATCCTCACAAAGCTCATCCATCATCTCATTCCCGCGTACATTCAGCTTCGCCATCAGTGAGCCTTCAGCGGCGTCAAATCCGGCATGGATGATAGCAGAATTTGCCTTTGATGTTCCTTCACACACATCTTCTGCTTTTTCCAAAACGCAGACACTCGCATTATATCGTGAAAGTTCCCGTGCTACTGCACATCCCGTAACACCTGCGCCAATGACTATGACATCATACATATCTTTTTCTCTCCTTCTGTAAATATTCTCTGAAAAATTTAATTCCTGATTTCTAAACACAATTTATATAAAACAGAATTTCCTTCTAAAAATGGAGTCCGTAAAGAAACGTATCTCATCATACGTTACATACCGACTCCATCCCTCAGTGTATCTTAATTAAATTTCTATAATTACATCATAATTACGTAAAAAGTCTGCGTCAAGCACCGCCATCAATCTCTTGCCCAGCCTCTGGTAGCAGCAACTGCATGTGACCATCCCTTTAAGGATTTTGCGCGCTTGGAATCTTCCATTTCAGGCTTGAACTCTTTATCCACAGACCAGTTCTTGATAACATCTTCTTTGCTTGACCAGTAACCTACCGCAAGTCCAGCAAGATAAGCAGCTCCCATAGCTGTTGTTTCAACGCAGGAAGGGCGAACCACTTCGGTATTTATGATATCCGCCTGGAACTGCATGAGGAAGTTGTTCATGGAAGCTCCGCCGTCAACCTTAAGTGATGCAAGATGTTTTCCAGAATCAAGCTCCATGCAGTGAAGTACATCATAACTCTGATATGCAAGTGACTCAAGTGTTGCCCTGATGATGTGATATTTATTCACACCTCGGGTAAGTCCCGTGATCACACCTCTTGCATAGGGATCCCAGTATGGTGCCCCAAGTCCGGTAAATGCCGGTACAACATAGCATCCGTTGGTATCCTCAACTCTTGTGGCAAAGTATTCCGAATCAGGTGATGAATCAACAATCTTCAGCTCATCTCTAAGCCACTGTATGGCTGCGCCTGCAACAAAAACCGAACCTTCCAGTGCATAGGTTACTTTTCCATCAAGTCCCCATGCAATTGTTGTAAGCAGATCATTCTTTGAATAAATCGGCTTTTCGCCGGTATTCATCAAAATGAAAGAGCCTGTTCCGTATGTATTCTTGGCTTCTCCCTCATGGAAACAGGTCTGTCCAAAAAGTGCAGCCTGCTGATCGCCTGCAGCTCCCGCAATACGAATTGGCCCGCCAAAGAATTCCGGATCCGATTCACCATAGATGCAGCTTGAAGGCTTAACTTCAGGAAGCATGCTCTTGGGAACACCGAGAATCTGGCAAAGTTCATCATCCCACTCAAGTGTATTGATATTGAAAAGAAGTGTTCTTGAAGCATTAGAGTAATCCGTTACATGAACCTTACCTTTTGTAAGCTTATAGATAAGCCATGTATCAACTGTGCCGAAGCACAACTCTCCTTTTTCTGCTCTTTCGCGAACCCCTTCAACATTATCCAGAATCCAGCTAATCTTTGTTCCTGAAAAATAAGGGTCGAATTTCAGTCCTGTCTTCTGCTGAAACTTCTCAACGATTCCGGGAATCTTACCCTTCATCTGTTCAGCATAATCTGCAGTACGGCGGCACTGCCATACTATTGCGTGATAAACAGGCTGTCCTGTTGTTCTGTCCCATACAATAACTGTCTCACGCTGATTGGTAATACCAATTGCCGCTATGTCATCTGCAGTTGCTCCAACCTTCTGCATTGCCTGACGCGCTACAGACAACTGTGTCTGCCAGATTTCATTCGCGTCATGCTCAACCCATCCCGGTTGTGGAAAAAACTGCGTAAATTCTTTCTGAACAACAGAACACATCTCTCCTTTTTCATTAAAGAGGATGCATCTGTTACTTGTTGTTCCCGCATCCAACGCCATTACATACTTTGCCATAACCTTTACTCCTTACATGTCTTAATATATCAGCTATAGTTTCCACACCTCGGGATTGGTGCTGGAAACAGCCATCGCTCCTCCATTAAGAGCGTTCATAACATCATCCCTGTCAGAAATAAGTCCTCCCGCAATAACCGGAACCCTGCTTATTCCATTAACCTTCTTTATAATCTTTGAGACAACAACCCCCGGAAGAATCTCTATAACATCCGGCTGACACACTCCCTGTTTTGACTGCTTCTCAATATTCACAAGCGCCATGTTATCTATTACAAAATATCTTAATACAGTGTATAATCCCAGATCCCTGGCGTGCTGTATCATGTTTCCCCTGGTAGTTATGATTCCATCCGCTCTTGTATTTTTCTTGATATAATCAAGTGTCACCTCTTTACTGTTATTAAGCCCGACAACCAGATCTATATGGACCATTGCAAGTTTCCCCGCATCCTTTATCCGGTCCACGATATTTCCGATAGTACAGATATCTCCATACAGAATAAAAATGATCGTAGCCTCGGTCTTAAGTGCAGTGGCAAGTCCTTCATCATCCTTAACCGCTGCGATTACCGGATTTTCTTCTATCTTATCTATAAAATCTCTATGCATATATATGTAAACCTTTTTCCTAAAAAAGAACATAAAAAAAGAACATGGCTAAAAGAACAGGCTTCCCACCTGATATTACATACGCCACATTCACTCGTCTCATTGGCACTCATTAACTTGCTATACTATAATACCGCTATTTTACAAAATAATCAACAATAAATTCATTCTAATCCCATTTTTTCTGTGCAAATTTGACATTACAGAAGTAAAAAGAAAAGACTTTGCCCAGATGTTAATCCATCCAAAGCAAAGTCCTGTTTCATCTATAGTTTGGTTTTGCATTCTTTAGTTCTTCATAAATAACTCTGTAATTATCGTATCTGACTCTGGATATCTCTCCCTTTTCAAGAGCCTCCTTAACTCCGCAGTCAGGCTCAGCTATATGGCTGCACCCTCCAAATCTGCACAATGGCTCATAGGGTTCAAACTCAGGATAGTAATTAGGCAGATCTTCAAAAGTTACATCCTTAAGTGTCAAGGATGTGAATCCCGGCGTGTCAAAAATATATGTCTTGTCATTTTCATCCGACAGAGAAGAAATAAAAAACATCTCCGAATGCCTTGTAGTATTCCGTCCTCTGTGAATCTTTTTACTGAGCTCACCTGTTTCCATGTCTGCTTCAGGATGAAGCCTGTTCAAAAGAGAAGATTTTCCTACGCCGCTTGGTCCTGCAACTACAGAAGTTTTACCTTTTAGTTTAGCGCAAAGTTCATCAATACCCGCACCCTCATGAACACTTATGAACAGAACCTCATATCCGCACTTTTCATATGCGTCCATGAGTTCTTGCTGTTCCTCTTTTGTTGCTATATCCTGTTTGTTAAAACAGATGATTACCGGCAGGTCATATTTTCTCATCTGTATAAGAAACTTATCAAGAATATTGTAGTTGGGATCCGGTTTGACAATAGCAAAGAGAATAACCGCCTGGTCAACATTTGCAACCGGCGGTCTTACAAGCTGATTACGGCGGGGCAATATACTGATAATATTGCCTGTTCCCGCCTCCTCATCAATTATTTCTATTTCTACTTTATCGCCCACTAAAGGCTTAATGTTATCCTTACGAAAAACACCCTTGGCCTTGCACTCATAAACACGGCTGCTTCCCGTATTCACATAATAAAATCCTGCAATTCCTTTTACAATTCTACCCTGCATCAATTCTCCTGTGTGAAAGTCACAGCTCTTGTTACGGTGTATTCCTCAGTTGTTCCTTCGTGAACATTGCCATCAGCATCTGTAGTGGTAGGGCTTGTTGCTGTATACTTGAAAGTTATTACACCTGTTGATGATGAAAGCCCAGTCCTTGTAACCCCTGTTATGGGGAAGGATGCTGTCTCTGTATCAAGCAATGATGTTCCGTCTGCGGTCACAAATGAAACATGAACACTAATGCCTGATGTATAGTTCTCTCCCTCTGTAGGTGCTTCTATATTACCTGAAAAGCTGTAGGTTGTAGCAGCAACCGGTCCAATGGATTTCTCCATATTGATCTTGGTTCCCTTGTCAAGCAAAGTACCAACAGGCTGACTCTGTGCAGTTATTACATCCACACCATAAGCGTCACTGTTAACATCAACAACCGTACCCTGTACAAGTCCGAGTTCAGCAATCTTGGCAATAGCTTCCTCTACAGACATGCCTACGAGATTTGGCATCTCAACTTTGCCTGTATCAACAGTTTCTTCTGATGATGCCTCTGAAGCTGAATCAGATGCACTGTCTGAAGCAGAACCGGACTCGTCTGAAGATGATTTTCCGCCTGTACTTACAGTGATGGTCACCGTAGATCCGCTCTCAGCAAACCTGCCGGCTTCGGGGCTCTGTGCAATAACAGTGTTTTTAGATGCTGTACTGCTTGAATCTTCCACTTTGGAAACCTTAAATCCTTTTTCCTCAAGAAGTGATACAGCCTGTGCATAAGAAATATTACCGCTTACCACATCAGGCACTTCTATTCCATTATTGGCCGAACCGTTATCATCGATTCCGGGAATAGTCTCCGAGTATTCATAGGAATTATTTGAATCTCCAAATAATCCAAGACTCTTTCCCATAAGGAAGATAATTATGATACCGACAAGTACAGCTGCTATTATGGCCAAAGCTATTGTCAGCTTCTCAATTCTTGAGCCATACATGCCTGATTTTCTGTCGTATTCATCCTCATCATCGTCATATCCGTCGCCTCTTCCGATTCCAAGCTCGCCGGATTCACGTCTCTTTTCTTCCTCATAACGTCTCATAACATCAGCATTGAGACGCATCTGTTCTGTGTCGGATAAACCGTTTATGCTCTTTGCCTCTGCTTCTGTAGCAACTCTGGTCGCACTCTCCTCATCGGGATCTACAAGATTTACAAAATCCTCATAGGGAGTAATAAGTGATCTCTTAAGATCATTTATAAGCTCAGCAGCATTCTGATATCTTCTGTCAGGGCTCTTCTGGCAGCACTTCATGACAATCTTTTCAACACTGATCGGAATATCCTCATTGAATTCCACAGGAGAAGGCAAATCCTCCTGAATGTGTTTTATAGCGATTGCCACAGTAGTATCTCCATTGAAAGGAAGTCTGCCTGTGAGCATTTCAAACAATGTAATACCGAGTGAATAAATATCACTCTTGGCATCAGAATATCCACCTCTTGCCTGTTCAGGTGATGTGTAATGAACTGATCCCATTACATTAGAGGTAATAGTGTTACTGGTGGCAGCTTTTGCAATACCAAAATCCGTAACCTTAACTTTTCCCTCTTTTGAAATAATAATATTCTGAGGCTTAATATCGCGGTGAATAATGTGGTTATTGTGCGCTGCCTCAAGTCCCATTGCAACCTGTATCGCAATGCTGACAGCCTCCTTCACCGTAAGCCTTGATTTCTTCTCAATATATCTCTTAAGAGTTATTCCATCAACAAGCTCCATTACAATATAATGGATACCGTTCTCATCGCCTACGTCATAAACATTGACAATGTTAGGGTGCATAAGTCCTGCTGCAGCCTGCGCCTCAACTCTGAATTTGGAGACAAAGTTATCATTCTCCGAAAACTCCTGTTTAAGCACTTTGACCGCTACCGGCCTGTTCAGCTTATGATCTTTCGCTCTATAAACATCAGACATACCGCCGGTTCCTATTTTTTCAAGGATCTCGTAACGGTCTCCGATCATCATACCAATCTTAATCATTCAGCTCCTCCGTCAGCAAAAGGTTCTATCAGGATAACGGCTATGTTGTCCTTACCGCCATGCTGGTTCGCCATATCCACCAACTTCTGTGCCTTCTCAATAATATCCCTCTGCCCACTTACAATCATACGAATCTCTTCATCCTCGAGCATATTTGTAAGCCCATCTGAACACATGAGCACAATATCCCCCTTCTCGAGTTCAACATTGAAGAAATCCACATCCACTGTGTCATCTGCTCCGATGGCACGTGTAATGATATTTTTCTCTTTATGAGAACGAGCCTCATCCGGATCAAGTCCGCCGGCTCTGACCATCTCCTGGACAAGAGAATGATCTCTGGTGATCTGTTTTATTGTGTCGCCTATTACGTAAAGTCTGGAATCACCTACATTAGCAACCTGAAGATAACGTCCCATGACAGTTGCCGCAACTACAGTTGTACCCATTCCATATAAATGCTCATCTTCTGCCGCCTTGGCACGGAGCTTGATGTTCGCTCTTTTGATAGCATTTTCAAGAATGCGTACCGGGTTCTGTTCAAGAGATCGCTCTATCTCCTCTACCATTGTATTAACCGTATACTTGGATGCGTAATCCCCGGCATTGTGGCCGCCCATACCATCAGCAACGATAAATACATTGGAAAGATTGCCTATGCGTCTCTCGGAGGTGAACACGTAGTCCTGATTCAGTTTTCTTTTCTGACCTACGTCAGTTATGGAAAATGTTTTAAGCAATGATGCCTCCGATTAGTTTTCATTTGGTGAAAAAGTAATATACACCAATAATCAAATATAGCATATATACCATATTTTTACAAATAAAACGCCGGACACGGCTTATTACCATATCCGGCATAAATACTACTGCTATCAGGAAACATATTCCGCAAGAAGCTTATATGTACTTTTTATTGCATCAATATGAGTTCTCTCATATCCGTGACTTGCTCTGACACCGGGTCCGATTGCTCCGTGTCTGATATCAAAACCTGCAACAAGCGCAGGATCTGCGTCTGTTCCATAATGAGGAGTAAATATATCAGGAACATAATCAGCACCGGACTTCTTTGCAGCCTCCTCCAGTTCTCTTATCATATCAAGATTGTAAGGGAATCTGCTGTCCTTGCAGAACACTGAAACCTTGCGTTCGCTACTTGTCTGTTCAGGTCCGATACAAGCGATATCAATCGCAAGGAAATCTTTAACATCTTCAGGTATCATGGAACCACCGTGTCCGATTTCCTCATAGAAAGAAATATAAACATATACTTTACGACTTAAGGTAAGCTTCTTTTCCTGAACATCATGCATCAGCTCCATGAGGACAGCAACCAAAGCCTTATCATCTATATAATGAGATTTAATGTATCCATTTGAAACAGTGAATCTGGGATCCATGGCAATATAATCACCTATCTCGATTCCAAGTTTTCTGACATCCTCAGCTGATTTCACATCCTCATCAAGAACAACAAAGGAATTTGTCTCAAAACATGCTACCTCTTTATCAAGCTCATCCTCTGTTACGTGCACGGAAGCATTCTTTCTCTGAACTGTTCCTGTAATAACTTTTCCCGAACGTGTATGAACTCTTACATTCTCCCTTTCAGTATGATACGCATAAAGTCCGCCAACTTTGCATACCTTGATTGTTCCATCATCATTTATGTGACGAACCATCATACCAATGGTATCTCCGTGTGCAGTAATAAGCAAAGGATTGCCCTCTCCGCCTATCTCAGCAATAATACCACCCTTATGCAAAGTGGTTGTTTTAAAGCCCATTTTCCCAATTTCTTTTACCAAATAATCCTGAAGCTCATGATACTGCCCTGTAACTGAATCAATAGATAACTCTTTTTCAAGTTCCTGAAGATAACGTTTTTCATTAATTTCGTAACTCATTTGAACACTTCTTTCTTTTATATTTTTCTGACCATGATATATTTTCCACGATCCATTTTTCATTTCATGATAGCATAGGATAACGACTTCTTTCAATTATCCCCAGCTTATTCCTATATCCCCGGATACATTTTCGCGTTTTAAAATTTTTTCAAAAAATATCAAAAAATAATGTTGACAACATCCTTCTATCGAGATATACTATCCAAGTCGGTCGACGAAAGACAGACACATAAAGATATGGCGAGATAGCTCAGTTGGCTAGAGCACGCGGTTCATACCCGCGGTGTCGAGGGTTCGAATCCCCCTCTCGCTACTAAAAAGAAGTTGTGTACTTTAGTACATGACTTCTTTTTTATTTCGAATATGTTGTTGATTTGAACCCGAGCCACTGCGGGCGCAGTGGTGAAGGTGCAAATCGTCCGGAAGGTGCTGCTTGTCCTGGGTTGCTGCTTGTCCTGGGGACAAGCGTTCAGCAACGACCGGAGCGAAGCGTAGATCGAATTTCCCTCTCACTACTATTATTATTTATAAATATTTGATACCCTGCTCTTCCACTTCTACTTTACAAATAAATCCATCATTTCAAAAAAATGTAATAGAATTCAATGTATTTATCCACTCATTCCAATATGTTTTGCAACCAATCTCATCTCTACAAAAATATGTAATACATTTTCCTCAAATAAATATTACATTTTTTGCACAAATCATTCTCCCGGAGAAACATATATCCTTTTCACACTGATATCCATATAAAAGTATTACATTTTTTCAAAATGATCCCCACAATAACATAATCTCCGCAAAGACATGATTCTCAAAACCATAATTCCTGTAAATCCATACTTCCCGGAAATAATGATTCTCAAAAACAAAACGCCCCATAAGCAAAAACAACGGAGCAGAAATCCTGCTCCGTCATCCAAATCAATATAAAACTAACTATTATTCAAGCCAAATAAATCAGTAAAAATCAACTATTATCCAAGCCAAATAAATCAGTATAACCTAACAATTATTCAAGCTATATAAATCAATATAACTCCAGCAATTATTCAAGCTATATAAGCCCCTATAATAAGTATTTACCAAATACGAATTACATTCTGTCCGGTGCACTGAATCCAAGAAGATCAATACCTGTTTCAAGCACTTTAAGTGTCACATTCAAAAGTGCAATATATCCGCTCTTCTTCTGCTCATCAGGTTCAGACAGAATCTTTGTTGAGTGATAGAAGCTGTTAAGAGCATTTGAAAGTTCATAAATATATGCACAGATTCTGTTGGGCATAAGATCTCTTGCTGCACTCTCAATGCTGTCAGCAAAACGTGTAATAAGCAGCATCAGATTCTTTTCATCAGCAGATTCTGCATTTCTGAGAAGTGCATCCTTAACACTGCCGCCTTCCTTCTCGTAACGGGAAAGAATAGACTTAATTCTAACCATTGTGTAAAGAATGTACGGGCCTGTATCACCTTCAAAAGATGTGAACTTATCAATATCAAAGATATAGTCCTTGGAAGGCTGGTTTGAAAGGTCACCATATTTGATAGCAGCAAGCGCTACCTTGTGTGCTGTGTTCTTAGCCTCAGCATCATCTATTTCCTGATTACCCTCTTTAATGCGGTTGTACATCTGATCATCAATTTCAGCAATGAGCTTTTCAAGACGCATTACGCCGCCTTCCCTTGTCTTGAAAGGCTTGCCGTCTTTACCGTTCATTGTGCCGAAGCCAACGAAATGAAGCTCTGTCTCAGGCAGCACCAGCTTTGTCTTTCTTGCGCAACGGAATACCTGAGTGAAATATAATTCCTGACGCTTATCAACGACATAAATAAGTCCGTCGGGTTTAAACTCTTCCATTCTCTGCTGAATTGTAGCAAGATCGGTTGTATTGTAAAGAGAAGCTCCGTCTGACTTAAGGATCATGCATGGCGGAATTTCCTTTGTATCTGTTTCTTCAGCAACGTCAACAACAAGTGCACCCTGGCTCTCATGCGCATAACCATGCTGCTTCATGTAATCAACCATTCCGGGAATAACTTCATGAACGTCTGACTCACCTCTCCAAAGATCGAAATCAACATTCAGATTCTTGTAATTTTTCTTAAGGTCGTTAACAGATACATTCAGTATATGATGCCACAAAGCACGATATCCCTTATCGCCATCCTGAAGAAGCTTGGTTGCCTCCATAGCCTCAGCCTTGAACGCTTCATCTTCCTTGGATTTTGCACTTGCAGCAGGATAGATTTCCTCAAGCTCACTAATTGTAAAAGGAGCTTCCTTGGGGTACTGTCCTGTATGATTTTTATCAAAATAAGGAAGATCAGGCTGACGCTTTTTGAGCTCAGTAATGATAAGTCCCATCTGAAGTCCCCAGTCACCAAGATGAATATCACCGGTAACCTTGTATCCGGCATACTTGAGAATTCTCTTCAAACTCTCTCCGATAACTGCAGAACGAAGATGACCAACATGAAGAGGCTTTGCAACGTTAGGTCCGCCGTAATCAATCATGAAATTAGGCGCATGCATAGGAGTCTGAAGTCCGAAATGATGCTCGTGAAGCATTTTTACAATATAGCTTCTTACGAACTCCTCACTGACTTTAAGATTCAAAAAGCCGGGTTTAACAGACTCTACTGATGAAAAAATCTCGCTGCCTTCAAGCTTTGCTGCAACTTCATCAGCAATCATAAAAGGAGCTTTGCCATATTTCTTGGCTCCTGCCATAGCACCATTGCACTGATACTCGCAAAGATCAGGTCTGTTGGAAAGTGTAGCCTTACCAAGCTCTGCATCATAACCTGCTGCCTCAAACGCAGCTGATACTTCTTTTGAAATTAAATCTAAAATCTTTTCCAAAGTTGTGTCCTTCCTTATTATTAATCCAATAATCTTTTAGCATTTTAACACACTTATAAAGAAAGTGTTAGCGCATATTATTCCTGCATATCTTTTGCCGCCAGATCAGCCTTTTCTTTTTCCCTCTGAAGCCTTGAAAACTCACAGCCGCAAAAGTCCTGTCTATAAAGATCAAACATATGTGACAACTCTATTGACCTTTTATATCCCTCTTTTTTCTTAAAATCGGACGGTAAAAAGCTCACACCGTACTTATTACCCATTTCGTCACCGATACGATTGAGCCTCTCCGCATCTTTTAATGGTGATATTGTAAGTGTTGTCGTAAAAAATTCAAATCCATTCTCTTTGGCAATTCTGGCCGATTCCTCAAGTCTCAGCTCGAAGCATCTGGTGCATCTGTCTCCACCTTCAGAACAATTTTCCAATCCTCTGACCGCATTCAGATAATCAGAGACAATGTAATCTCCTTCTATTATCTCAATTTTTCTTGCTGATGCATCAGAATTCATACCTTCAAAATTCTCAGTTTCAACCTGCTTGTTGTACTCAGCTATGAGTCGTTTTTCCTCTTCAACTCTTTTTCTGTACTCAGGCTCGTTCATGATATTGGGATTATAATAAAAAACCGTTATATCAAAATACTGCCTCAGATATTCAAGGCAATAGGACGAGCAAGGCGCACAGCAGGCGTGCAACAAAAGCGAAGGATATCTGCCTTCCTTCTGAAAGCAATCTATTTTCTTTTCAAGTTCTTTTGCATAATTTACTTTATTACTCATAATGCGCTATTATAACATAAGTGAGTCAGCATTTAATCACGTAATTATTTCGGTACTGATACATATGGATTTTCAAATAAATCCATAGCTATAATCATATCGCTTAATAACAACGAATCACTCAGTGCAAACAGGAGGAAAAAATGAATTTCAGACGCGCACAGGAAAAAGATATTCCGCAGATGCATGAACTTTTAAGACAGGTCAACCTTGTGCACCAGATTGGCAGGCCTGATCTTTTCAAGCTCGCAAATAAATACACAGATGAAGAGCTCATTCAGATTTTGAAAGATGAAAAAAGGCCGATTTTTGCAGCGACAGATGAAAACGATACCATGCTTGGTTACTGTTTCTGCGTTCATCAGCAGCACATTAACGACAATCTTCTGACAGATATTAAAACACTCTATATAGATGATCTGTGTGTTGATGAAAATGCAAGAGGCAAGCACGTCGGAAAAAGCCTGTACGACTATGTCATAAACTGGGCAAAAGAAAACGGCTATTACAACGTAACTTTAAATGTGTGGAGTTGCAATGAAAACGCAATGAAATTCTATGAAGCTCTCGGCATGACTCCATATAAGGTAGGCATGGAACAGATTCTGTGATTTTAAAAAGTTTCTTTAGGGCTCAGAAAAAATCAGACCAGCCCTGTCCAATGACATGCAAAAAAGCCACATCTGACAAGCTCTCACAGCCATCAGATGTGGTTTTATTATTTCTTTATCAGCTGTATATCAAGGTCAACTCTCTCCGGCACCCCCGGTACAAGACCGGTGTTTGAGTATTGCCAGAAACTGAAGTTATACGGTGTCTGCGGCAAAAGCTCATAATCCGCATACCAGACAGGTATATCCGCAAGCTTTTCCAAATCAAATTCAAAAGCTTCCCACAACATATTTGAATAAATCATCGGCTGATATCCCGCATCTTTTATCAAGTCACAGAAAACTCTTGTATTCTCAGTAAACTGCTCCCCTGTTACATAATCAGTTCTCGCATTGGCATTGAGCACACTTTCCGGATCATATACAACTGGAAGCTCAAGTTTATAGTCCTTCAAAATTCCAAGCACAAGATCAGCTTCTTCTTTTGCTTCATCAGTATTTATTGCCTGCGAATAAATATAGCATCCCACGTCAAGTCCTGCCGCATGTGCTCCTTCTATAAAAGTCCTGAATTTCCTGTCCTCATTGAGGATTCCCTCAGCACCATAGCCTCTGTATCCTATCCTCAAAAAAACAAAATCTATTCCGGCGTTTTTTACCTGCTGCCAGTCTATATCACCGTTGTGATGAGAAACATCTATACCCATACGATAACTATATCTGTCATCACCTTCGTAAGTTGTAAAGTTTCCATCACTCTTGAAACAGGAAAGATCATAATCATGTTTTTCCACATGAGGATTGATTTCCGTCTGATAAGTCTGTTTGTATACATCAACAAATACAAGAACCTTCTTTTCTTCAGAAGTTTTTTCTGTACTATCCTCTGTATTAGAAGTATTTTTATTCTCTGCGGTTGAAGCATTACTGTTATCTACATCCAATGCATTCTTACTATCTGTGTCTGATGCATTCTTATTTTCTGTGTCTGGAGAATTCTTACTATCCGCATCAGATCCGTTTTCAGCTGCCTTAGCACTCTCTGAAGCAGCTTTTTCAGTGTTATTTCCGGAATCAGTTAAATTCTCTCCCACTGGTTCAAGGCCGGTTTTCCCCTGCAAATTGTCTGTTCCACTTTTTTCTGAAAAATCAGAATTCCCTGCAGCAGATTTGTCTTTCCCTTCGTCATCAGTCTGCTTATCGGGCGTACTATCTAAATCCTGCACTGTATCAATATCATTTTGTGTATAATCATTCTGCGCTTCGGGAATCTCAGCTGATTCCTGCACTTCATCAATTGTAGTATCTTCTTTGTAACTCTTTCTGGCAGTATACTTTGATGTCTCAAATATCAGTATTGATGCCAATATACAAATCGATATGATAAGTATTCCTTTTCTCATATCCCCCCTCTTTTATAAAACCTCAAATTTTTTTATTTTGAATCTTTTTTATTTTGAATCTTTTTTTATTTTGAATCTATTCTCTATTGTACTCCGTTTTTTTAATTTGAATCTCTTAAAAGCTTTAGAATAATATTATACAGGAATCTTTAAATATCCAGAACAATAGTAACAGGGCCGTCATTAACCGATTCAACCTTCATATCAGCACCAAATTCACCTGTCTGCACTTCAAAGCCTCTGTTTCTGCATTCAGATACAACAAGTTCATAGAGCGGAACTGCAAGATCAGGCCTTGCTGCGTCTGTAAAACCAGGTCTTCTGGAACTGGTATCTGCATATAGAGTAAACTGACTGACGATCAGTATCTGTGCACCAGCATCCTTAGGGCCGATATTCATCTTGCCGTTCTCATCTTCAAATACCCTGAGGCCGCAAATCTTGTCAGCTATTTTCCTGGCCTTTTCTTCATTATCGCTTACATGAACTCCAAGAAGCACAAGAAAACCTTTCTTTATTTCTGAAACCACTTTCCCATCTATAGTTACAGATGCGGAATTTACACGTGTTACTACCGCTCTCATTTGTCCTCCCTTTCAACAAAATGCACCATGGCCTTATAGTTTTCTTCAGAATCAGGTTCGTTCCAGCTCACCTGATATTCTTCGCTAGCAAATTCCAACAAAACCTGCCAACATCCACCGGTAGCTTTCTCAATCAAACTCCTATACCCTCCGTCAACATCCGCCGGTAGCTTCATTAACATAAATGCCTTTGGCGCTGGGGCCAAAGGCACATTCTTACAATTATTATATCTTTGCGATGTCAACCAGCTCCAGAGTATCTTCTTTGTAAGCATCCTCAAGACTGGTTACAAGAGCTTTAGCTGTGTCGAGTGCGGTGATTACATTAACACCGGTTTCGATAGCTGTTCTTCTGATAAGGAATCCGTCACGACTCTTATCGCGTCCCTGTGTAGGTGTATCGATTACCAGGTCTATTCTATGACCAAGGATAAGATCAATAACAGTAGGTGATTCCTGACTGATACGATTTACCTTACGTGCTTTTACACCGTTCTCATTAAGAGTATCTGCAGTGGATCTTGTTGCATAAATGATATAGCCAAGTTTTTCGAAACGTCTTGCTATATCAATTATTTCGCCCTTGTCGGAATCCTTAACGGTGATGATCATCTGCTTATGCTTTGGAAGCTTGATTCCGGCACCGATAAAGGCCTTGTACAAAGCTTCACTGTAGCTCTTACTGATACCAAGACACTCACCTGTGGACTTCATTTCAGGTCCTAGGCTTATCTCAGCACCTCTGATCTTCTCGAAGGAGAATACAGGCATCTTTATAGCAACGTGCTCAGCTTCAGGCTGAAGTCCGGGCTTGTATCCGAGATCCTTAAGTTTCTTACCCATCATTACCTGTGCAGCAAGATCTACGATCGGGATACCTGTTACCTTACTGATGTAAGGAACAGTACGTGAAGATCTGGGGTTAGCCTCGATGATATAAACCTCATCTCCAACTGCTATAAACTGGACATTTATAAGTCCGATTACATGAAGCGCTTTAGCAAGTCTTCTTGTATACTCGGCAATTGTCTCCTTTACTTTGTCAGATAATGACTGTGCAGGATATACGGAAATTGAGTCACCTGAGTGAATACCTGATCTCTCAATATGCTCCATGATACCGGGTATTACAATATCCTCACCATCACATACGGCATCAACCTCTGTCTCAACACCCTGAAGGTATTTATCTACAAGGATAGGATGATCCTGAGCAATTCTGTTTATTATGTTTATAAACTCTTCTATCTCATGATCGGAAAGTGCAATCTGCATTCCCTGTCCACCAAGGACATAGGAAGGTCTTACAAGTACGGGATATCCAAGTCTGTTTGCGACTCCCTTGGCTTCCTCTGCAGTATAAACTGTTGCACCTTCTGCACGCTTGATTCCGGTCTCCTCAAGAATTCTGTCGAAGAGTTCTCTGTCCTCTGCGGCATCAACATCTTCGGCCTTTGTTCCGTAGATCTTAACGCCCATCTTCATAAGATCCTGTGTAAGCTTGATAGCTGTCTGTCCACCGAACTGAACAACTGCTCCATCGGGCTTCTCAAGTCTTACGATATTCTCAACATCCTCAGGTGTGAGAGGCTCAAAGTAAAGCTTGTCAGCTATATCGAAGTCAGTAGAAACTGTCTCGGGGTTGTTGTTTATGATGATTGTTTCATAGCCTTCTTTTTCAAAAGCCCATGTAGCATGAACTGAGCAATAGTCAAACTCAATACCCTGACCGATTCTGATAGGACCTGAACCAAGGACAAGGATTTTCTTCTTTCCGGAGCCTTCGCTTAATGCCTCGTTCTCCTCATCTTCATCACCATATACTGAATAGTAGTAAGGAGTTTCAGCAGCAAACTCAGCTGCACATGTATCAACAAGCTTATATGCAGCCTTTATTCCATAAAAATCTCTTAAGGCTTTGATAGTATCCTCTGAAAATCTTGTAAGTCTGCTGATTACTTTATCAGGATACTCAAGTTTCTTTGCCTGAAGAAGTGTATTCAAGCTGATAAGTTTCTTTGCCTCTTCAAATTCAGGTACATTTTCCTCCGAAACCTTATGACGTGCTATTGTGCTCTTCTCTCCGATTCTGAGAAGCTTAAGCTCCATCTTAACCAGGATATGAAGCTTATCTATGAACCAGTGATCGATCATTGTGATCTCATGAATCTCGTCGTGGCTCATACCTCTTCTCAAAGCCTCAGCAATAACCCAGATTCTCTGATCATCAACTACAGTGAGACGCTCTTTCAGCTCATCATCATCAAGCATTGAAAAATCATAGCTGGTAAGGCAGTCCACATGCTGTTCAAGTGAACGGATAGCCTTCATCATCGCACCTTCGAAATTGGTGCAGATACTCATAACCTCACCTGTTGCCTTCATCTGAGTTGTGAGTGTACGTTTTGCGGTTATGAATTTATCAAAAGGCAATCTCGGGAATTTAACAACGCAGTAGTCAAGTGCAGGCTCAAAGCTTGCATAAGTTTTTCCTGTGATCGCATTCTTAATCTCATCAAGTGTGTAACCAAGAGCTATCTTAGCTGCAACCTTGGCAATAGGATATCCTGTAGCCTTTGAAGCAAGTGCTGAAGAACGGCTAACTCGGGGATTAACCTCAATTACACAGTACTCAAAACTTGTGGGATGAAGTGCAAACTGTACATTACATCCACCTGTGATCTGAAGCTCATCGATGATGTTAAGAGCAGCACTTCTGAGCATCTGATACTCTTTATCCGTAAGTGTCTGTGAAGGAGCAACAACTATACTGTCACCTGTATGTACACCAACAGGATCGATGTTTTCCATGTTACAAACAGTGATGCAGTTACCTGCGCTGTCACGGATTACCTCGTACTCAATTTCCTTCCATCCTGAAATGCAGCGCTCAACGAGAACCTCATTTGCTCTTGAAAGTCTGAGTCCGTTTTCAAGTATTTCTTCACATTCAAGTCTGTTATGTGCGATTCCGCCGCCGCTTCCGCCAAGAGTAAATGCAGGACGAAGAACAACCGGATAACCGATCTTTTCAGCAAAAGCCACACCATCATCAACATTATGGACAACCAGTGATGCTGCACAGGGCTCGCCGATCTTTTCCATGGTATCCTTGAATTCCTGACGATCCTCAGCCTTCTTAATTGTTTCAGCTGTTGTTCCAAGAAGCTTTACACCATGAGAAGCAAGGAAACCGGACTCTGCAAGTTCCATACCAAGGTTAAGTCCTGCCTGTCCACCAAGTGTAGGCAAAACACTGTCCGGTTTTTCTTTCTCGATGATCTGCTCCAGAACCTTAACTGTAAGAGGCTCAATGTAAACTTCATCAGCAATATCTTTATCTGTCATAATAGTTGCAGGATTGGAGTTTACCAGTACAACTTCGATGCCTTCCTCCTTAAGAGAACGACATGCCTGAGTTCCTGCATAATCGAACTCCGCTGCCTGGCCGATAACTATCGGACCTGAACCTATGACTAAAACCTTTTTCACATCTTTATTCTTAGGCATTATCTATCCTTTCTTTAATCCGAAATGTCTTACTTTGACGCACACATCATATTTATAAATCTGTCAAACAGGTATCCGCTGTCCTGAGGGCCGCAGCACGCTTCCGGATGGAACTGAACTGTAAATATGTTTTTACCAACATATTTAAGTCCCTCATTTGTTCCGTCATTTACATTTACAAATGCAGGAACAGCAACATTAGGATCAAGCTTGTCAGTATCAACCACATATCCATGGTTCTGTGAAGAAATGTAAACCCTTCCGGTCTCAAGATCCTTAACCGGATGGTTTCCTCCTCTGTGTCCGTACTTCATCTTATAAGTATCAGCACCTGTGGCAAGTGCCATAAGCTGATGACCAAGACAAATTGCAAAGATCGGAACATCTGATGCGTAAAGCTTTTTGATTTCTTCTATAACACCAACACATTCTTTCGGATCACCGGGGCCATTACTGAGCATAATGCCATCAGGCTTATCTGCAAGAATCGTTTCAGCTGTTGTATCAAAAGGATAAACTGTAACATCGCATCCTCTTGCAGCAAGTGAAGCTGCAATGTTGTCCTTAGCGCCAACATCAAGAAGTGCAACCTTAAGTCCTTTTCCATTAAGCTCCTTAACAAGACTGGGACGTTTTTCTCTCTTTGAAAGATCTCCCTTAAGTGCTGCTTCATAATCTTCCTTCTTAAATACAGCGCTTCCGGAAAGAGGACCATTCTCTGAAAGTTCCTTGCTTCCTGCAATAAACTTTTTCTCCTTGCAGGAAACCTTCTCAACAACCTTACCTGTTGTGTAAGCCTTGAGCTTAGGAATGATAGCATCAACATTGTAGTTTTCATCCGTTGTTATCATTCCGTTCATTGTACCCTTCTCACGAAGAATTCTTACGAGCTTTCTGGTATCGATACCCTGAATACCGGGAATATCATACTCTTCCAAAAACTCCTGTATAGTCATATCACAGCGGAAATTGGAGGCAACATCTGAAAGCTCTCTGACAATTACACCATCAAGCCAGATGCGCTCAGATTCCATGTCATCCCTGCAGACACCGTAATTACCGATAAGCGGATATGTCATGCAGACTGCCTGTCCTGCATAGGACGGATCCGTGAAAACTTCAGTGTATCCTGCCATGGAAGTATTGAAAACTATTTCACTTATTACTTCCTTTTTGGCACCGATTGAGGATCCTTTAAAAACTGTTCCATCCTCTAAAATCAAAAATGCTTTCATTCACTCCTCCTGAAAAAATATATTATCAAGCAACAACAGACTCCTTAGCACCTCGTGCCGTAGAAATCCAATTACCTGAAGTAATTTACACCACTCTCAAATATCTTCATATCCTGCTCACCGAAGATATTAACTGCAACACCGTCGCCTCTTCTCTCAGAGTGACACATCTTACCAAGGCATCTTCCATCAGGTGATGTGATACCCTCAACTGCCATATATGAACCGTTTATGTTCCACTGGTTATCAAGATGAACCTGTCCCTGTGTATCGCAATACTGTGTTGCTATCTGACCATTCTCAAAAAGCTTTTTAAGAACATCAACAGGTGCTACAAATCTTCCTTCACCGTGTGAAGCAGGATTTACATAAACACCGCCAAGCTCTGCCTTCTGAAGCCAGGGTGACTTATTACTTACAACCTTAAGGTACGCCATTGTAGAAATGTGGCGACCGATTGTATTAAATGTAAGTGTAGGACTATCCTCTGTCTGTCCTGTAATCTGTCCGTTAGGCACAAGTCCAAGCTTTATCATAGCCTGGAATCCGTTACAGATACCAAGTGCAAGACCATCTCTGTTCTGAAGAAGGTCATTTACAGCTTCCCTGATTGCCTCATTCTGGAATGCTGTTGCAAAGAACTTCGCACTTCCGTCAGGCTCATCACCTGCAGAGAATCCACCGGGGAACATGATTATCTGTGCCTGCTCAATGCTCTTCCTGAACTCAGCAACAGAATCCTCAATATCCTTTGCATTCTGGTTTTTGAAAATCTTAACTATTGTATTTGCACCGGCTCTTTCAAATGCCTGAGCTGAATCATACTCACAGTTACTTCCGGGGAATACAGGAATGAAAACTGTGGGCTTTGCTGTTTTATTTTTGCAGACATAGATTTCAGAAGCATTGTATTCCTTTGTAAGTGCTCCGTCATCGAAGATGCTCTTCTTGTCTGCGCCTTCTGTATCATCCTCTGAAACCTTAGCTACAGAAGGGAATACCTTTTCAAGTTTGTTCTTCCAAGCCTCAAGAGCTTCTTCAACTGTAATCACTGTGCTTCCTACTGTGAACTTGCCATCCTCTGTTACATAACCGATTTCTCTTGCTTCTCTGAGCGCAAGAACATCGCCTGCCTTGTCTGCAGGAACTTCCAGAAGGATATTACCCATTCTGTTTGTGAAAAGATCCTCATGCTTAACACACTCTGCAATCTTTACACCAAAGCCGTTACCGAATGCCATGCGGCTGATTGCTGCTGCAACGCCGTAAGAATCTATTGCGTATGCAGCCTTAACATAACCCTTCTGCATAAGGTCATGAATCTCGTCATAACGCTGCATTACCTTTTCATAATCAGGAAGATCAAACTCATCTCTGTCGATAGGAAGCTCGATCAGGTAATCGCCTGCTGCCTTAAGCTCAGGTGTTATTACATCTTTTCCCTCTGCAACATCAACTGCGAAAGAAACAAGTGTCGGAGGTACGTTGATCTCACCTGATGCTCTCTTGTCATCACCTTCGTAGAAGAAGGAACCTGACATTGAATCCTTACCACCTATTGAAGCAATTCCAAATCTGAGCTGTGCTTCAAATGATCCAAGAAGTGCTGTGAGAGGCTGACTCCATCTTGTCTTGTCAGCTGTCATTCTCTGGAAGTACTCCTGGAATGTAAGGTGAAGCTTCTTATAATCACCACCTGTTGCAACAATTCTTGCAACAGACTCTGTAACTGCGTAAGCAGCTCCGTGGTAAGGGCTCCATGATGACAGATAAGGATCAAAACCGTACGCCATCATTGTTACAGTATCGGTTTTCCCACCTAACACAGGAAGTTTTGCAACCATAGCCTGTGTCTCTGTAAGCTGGTTTTTACCACCGAAAGGCATTGTAACCGTGCCTGCTCCGATTGAAGAGTCAAACATCTCAACCAGACCCTTCTGTGAGCATACATTAAGATCAGACATCTCTGAAATCCATGCCTTCTTTACATCGCCCTCTTCAAGAGCCTTTGCTGCATCTTTGCATGCATATTTATCAAAGTAGTTCTCTTCCTTCTTAGGAATCAGAACCTCTACCTCTGTCTCCTGATGTGCACCGTTTGTATCAAGGAAAGAACGCTTGATATCAACGATCTTCTTACCTCTCCACTTAAGAACAAGTCTGGGTTCTTCAGTTACAACCGCAACCTTAACAGCCTCAAGGTTTTCCTCTGCTGCATACTCAAGGAACTTATCTACCTGAGAAGGATCAACAACTACTGCCATTCTCTCCTGTGACTCGGAGATAGCAAGCTCTGTTCCGTCAAGACCTGCATACTTCTTCGGCACCTTATCAAGATCTACATCAAGTCCGTCTGCAAGCTCACCTATAGCAACTGAAACACCGCCTGCACCGAAGTCGTTACATTTTTTAATAAGCTCGGAAACCTCAGGTCTTCTGAAAAGTCTCTGAAGTTTACGTTCTGTAGGTGCGTTACCCTTCTGAACCTCAGCGCCGCAGGTAAGAATTGAATCTGCTGTGTGAGCCTTGGATGAACCTGTAGCACCACCGCAGCCATCACGTCCTGTACGTCCGCCAAGAAGAACGATGATATCTCCGGGATCTGAGCTTTCTCTTATTACATGCTCCTGGGGAGCAGCACCCATAACCGCACCAATCTCCATACGCTTGGCAGCATAGTCAGGATGATAGATTTCTTTTACATAACCTGTTGCAAGACCGATCTGGTTACCATAGCTTGAATAACCGGAAGCAGCACCTCTTACAAGCTTCTTCTGTGAAAGCTTGCCCTTAAGAGTATCAGCTACAGGAACCGTAGGATCTGCTGCACCGGTAACACGCATTGCCTGATATACGTAACCTCTTCCTGAAAGCGGATCTCTGATAGCACCACCAAGACATGTTGCAGCGCCACCGAAAGGCTCGATTTCTGTAGGATGGTTATGAGTCTCATTCTTGAAGAATACCAGCCAGTTTTCTTTTACAGGGCCGTTACCGTAATCAACATCTACAGGTACGACAACTGTACAAGCGTTGTTCTCCTCTGACTCTTCCATATCTGTAAGTTTGCCGTCTTTTTTAAGCTTCTTCATGCCCATGAGAGCAATGTCCATAAGTGAGATGAATTTCTCTTCTCTCTTCTTAGGATCAGCGTAAACCTGCTCTCTTGCCTCAAGATATTTGTCATAGGACTTCTTAATGGGTGTCTGATAAAAACCATCATCGAAGCTGACATTTTTAAGTTCTGTGCCGAATGTTGTATGTCTGCAGTGATCAGACCAGTATGTATCAAGCACGCGAATCTCTGTCATTGAAGGATCGCGGTTCTCATCATCATGGAAATAAGTCTGGATCCACTTGAAATCATTGAAGGTCATTGCAAGGCCAAAGGAATCATAAAGATCCTTCAGTTCCTTTTCCGGCATATCCTTAAAGCCGTCAAGAATCTTTACATCTGCGGGCTCGTCATAAACCTCAACAAGTGTCTCAGGCTTTTCTTCTTTTGCAATTCTTGAATCAACAGGGTTCATTGTGTACTCTTTGATTCTTGTAAGCTCATCATCTGTCACATTACCGATAAGCATATATGTAACAGCTGTGCGGATCACAGGCTCTTCGTCACCTTTGATGAATCTCACACACTGTTCAGCAGAGTCAGCTCTTTGATCAAATTGTCCGGGAAGTGCTTCGATACTGAACACCTTTGCATCAGCGGGTATCTCAATCTCTTCACGATAAAGCATATCTACAGGGGGTTCTGAAAATACCGTAGTGCAGGCTTTTTCAAAAACCTCGTCCGATACATTCTCAACATCATAACGGATGAAAACTCTCACCTTGCTGATGCTGGTAATTCCGAGATAACTCTTAATCTCGGATCTGAGCTCCTTAGCCTTGCCGGCGTAGGGTGCTTTCTTTTCAACGTAAACTCGTCTGACCTTGCTCATAATCTCCTCCTGGGTAAAAAATGAGCTTCAAGACCATATTTCTTGAAGCACTAATTAACAGCGGGCACTAAGCCCTCTAATATGTATAAGAGTTCACGGTCTACCGCTTCCTCATTAATACCGATAGTTTTAGCGGATACCTTAAGACCCTCAATCACATACATGAGATTGCGGGCACATCCACCTGGATTATTACACTGAAATTCACCGGATTTAACACCATTATCGATAAGCGCAGTCACGATCTGAACTCCGGTGTCAAACTGATTCTTCAAAGGATTATTTGAAGAAGGAACACTATTAAGCGAGAAATACTCATATGAAGCAACAACAAGACTATTCTTCTTTCGAAGAATTTCTTTCTTCTGCTCTTTTAAGAAAAGAGCCAGCATATCGCCGGCAGTATTGTCACCATTAAGAGCATTTATTATCGTTTCATCGTCTTCCTCATCGACTTCATCAGACAGTACGGCAAGGAACAGTTCTTCTGTGGAAGAGAAATAAAGATAAAGGCCTCCACGACTGATGTCACAAGCTTCTACAACATCCTTCATGGTGACGTCCTTAAATCCCTTTTCTGCAAAAACCTCACGGGCTTTTTCCAGAATGTATTTTCTTTTCTGAGCAGATTTCTCACCCATTAAAAAAACTCCTGAAAAAACTATTGTTGAACGTACTTTCCAAAGCTGTCTGTCAGATTGAGCCCCAATAGTGAAGAAGCTCTCTCATCTTATCAACTACCTGGAACAGAACTCCGGTGTAAACACCCTCTGCCCACACAGTTCCTCTCACCTGGCCTTCCAATATATATTTAGAAAGGATACCTGCAAGATCATCCATATCGGTAATCTCTGCATCGTCGATGAACATCAGCTCATCCTTCCAGGTATTTAAGTGGTTACGTGTGAAAACGTAGGTGTAATTGCGGTTCATCATTCCGGTTTGCTGAGCCTCTTTTACAAAGCTAAGAAGCGTTGAATCGTAAACTGGAAATGGCATGGAATGAGAAAGCTCGCTGTTGGAGTAACTCTCAGCCACCTGTTTTTGTGTATGTTCCTTAAGCCATGTAAGATAAGGAACAAGTTTCTGGACATCATCCTTGTATCTTGCGATAATGTCTTCTACGCTGTTTTCGCCATCTTTTGCTTCAAACATAAAATCACTCCCCTCATCGGAATAATTTACCTCAATGCATTATAGCAATAAGATAAAAAAAAGTATAGATACAAATTGTTAATAAAAATCTTTTGATGTATACTTCCTTTTATGAAATATTTTCTTCTATATATAAAGCAAACATTGCGTTTTGTACTTAAGCCCCTGTCTTTTGTACCCGCAATCATAATGATGTGCCTGATTTTCAACTTTTCCGGACAGGATGCGGATACCAGCTCGCAGCTCAGTTACAAAGTAGGTGTGGAAGTTTTGACTATGACCAATGATGTGCTTGACAGAGGCTGGTCACCTTCACATATTAGAGAGCTCAGTTCGCTTTACCAGTTATATATAAGGAAGGCGGCCCATTTTTCAGAGTATCTGCTCCTTGCAATTACCGTTGCTTTCCCATTGTATGTTTACGGACTCAGAGGTTTTCCTCTGGTGATTTTCGCCGGAATGATCTGCGTGGGCTATGCGTACCTGGATGAATACCACCAGTCCTTTGTATCAGGGCGTTCACCCTCTTACAAAGACGTTGCAATTGACAGTGCAGGTGCGCTTACTGGAATAATAATAACCAGAATTGTAAGCTGGACAGGAATGAATACCATTTTCAGACCTCTTGCAAATAAAAAAACACCCAAAAACAAAAAGCACAAAAAATAAGCGAGGAATGTATGAAAAAAAAGAGAATTCTAAGTCTGGGGTTAGCAGTTCTATTTCTGATTTCTGGATGCGGCAGCAAAAAATCTGATTTAAATGTCATCGATGATGATTACAGAACCACTTATGAAATTTTCGTCTACTCCTTCTGTGACAGTGACGGAGACGGAATCGGTGATCTGAAGGGCGTCATTCAGAAGCTTGACTACATAAATGACGGCAATGACAAAACAGATGATGATCTTGGCTGCAATCAAATATGGCTTATGCCAATCTGTCCCTCTCCCACTTATCACAAATATGACGTGACCGATTACTGTGATATTGATCCCCAGTACGGTTCAATTGATGACTACAAAGAACTACTGACAGAAGCTCACAAAAGAGGCATCAGGGTTATAAACGATATGGTAATGAACCACACTTCGTCATCCCATCCCTGGTTCAGGGAAGCCACTGAATATTTAAAAAGCCTCCCTTCAGGAACCGAGCCAAATTCAGCCGAATGCAAATACTTTGATTATTACAACTTTTCAAAAGAAAATCAGACAGGCTATACAAAATTAGCCGGAACTGACTGGTACTATGAATCCCGCTTCTGGTCTGAAATGCCCGACCTGAATCTTGATAATACCGATGTTCAGAATGAATTCAGGGACATTGCAAAATTCTGGCTCGATCTGGGATGTGACGGTTTCAGAATGGATGCCGTTACCAGCTTTACCACCGATAATACTGAAAAGAGTGTCGCTGAACTTAAAGTCTTCAATGACAATGTAAAAGAACTGAAATCCGACGCATATATAGTAGCTGAAGCCTGGGAGAGTTCAGCTGTATATTCCAAATACTACGGAAGCGGTATAGAATCCCTCTTCGACTTTGATTTTTCAGGAAGTGAAGGATACATTGCAAAATGTGCCCGCGGAAAGATGGCACCTGCAAGATACCTTGAAGCACAGACTTCCGAAGCCGAACTGTTTTCTTCTTATAATAATGAATATGTAAACGCTCCTTTTTATACCAATCATGATATGGCCAGAAGTGCCGGATATTACACAGGAAAGACAGCAAAAACAGGCACTAAATTTGCAGGCGCTCTTAATCTTCTTATGAGTGGAAACGCATATATTTACTACGGCGAAGAGCTTGGAATGAAAGGTTCTGGAAAAGATGAAAACAAAAGAGCTCCGATGATCTGGTCAGATGATTCCTCAGCTGAAGGTATGTGTAAAGGCCCCCAAGATATGGATAAGATTGAAATGTCCAACGGATCTTACGAAACGCAGAAAGACGATCCCGATTCAATCTACAACTATTATAAAAAGGCCATAAAACTCAGAAACAAATACCCTGCTATCGCAAGAGGAAATATTCAGATACTGGACGGACTCACGCAGGATCGCAGCGCTGTCTGGATAAAAGAAATCCCTGATGATATGATTGCAGGTATCAAAGAATCAACAAAAAAAGACTTAAGCAATTCTTCTGTAATGCTTGCAATAAACAATTCATCTGAAGACATACAGATTGATCTTAGCGCTGACAGCGCAGCTTCAGGATACAGAACACTGGCTGACAGTCTTGAAACAGGCGAAACAAAGACACAGCTTGATGGAGATACTCTTACACTTCCTGCATTTGGAATCGCTGTCATTACAAAATAAGCAAGAATCACTTTTACGAGGATTATTATGAAAAAAGAAACTGGAAAGCTTTTCAACACATACATTTTTGATCTCTACGGTACACTGGTTGATATTCATACCGATGAAAGCAAAGATGTACTTTGGGATACACTGGCAGGTATCTACGCAGCATATGGCTCAGACTACACTTCTTCCGAGCTGCATGAAGCTTATGACAAAGTCTGCAAAGATGAGGAACACCACCTTATAAAACTCATGAAGGTCTGGCACCCGGAAATGGAACTAAAACATCCGGAAATAGATCTTACCCGGGTTTTTGCCAGACTTCTTTTGGAAGCAGAGAATATCCACGATACAGATACCACAATCAGCGGAAAAGACATCCGGACATTATCAATAGTAGAAATTGCCCAAAGCGACTGGGCTCACTTTGTAAGCAACACCTTCAGAATCATTTCCCGCGACAGACTTAAATGCTATGAAAATACCGTAAAAACATTGCAGCACTTAAGAGCATGCGGATGCAAAACATATCTTTTATCCAACGCACAGGGGAGCTTTACAAGAAGCGAGCTTGAAATGACCGGGCTTTTACCTTATCTTGACGGTGTATACATATCTTCTGAAAAGCAGATCAAAAAGCCACAGCCGGAATTTCTTGAAAAACTGATCAAAGAATACTCTATAGATAAAAGTACTGCTGTCATGGTTGGAAATGATATGTTCAGCGACATGTCAATTGCCACTGCCTGCGGTGTAAATGGGGTTTATCTTAATACTTTTGAACTTGACCGCAAGACCATTAACAGCCAGATGAAACAGATCGGCGCTGTAAAAGAAAACATCAAAATCGTAATGGATGGAGATATCATTCATCTGATCAAATAACAGAGTAAAAGAAAATCCCGAGGTATTCAATACCTCGGGATTAAATATTGTTAACAGAGGAAGAGGGACTCGAACCCCCATGAACGGTTTTGGAGACCGCAATACTAGCCATTGTATGATTCCTCTATGACAACCACAAGGGCCGTCAACGAATGAAATTATATCATGGAGAAATTACAATGTAAATACCTTTTTTTGAATTAAATTAAAAAATCAAATATGCCTTACAACCTCAAATCTCTGAAGCTCTATTTCCTCTCCTGCAGGAATTCCTGCTTTCTGACAGGCGATGTTTATCTGCTGATTTACGCTGTCCACTCCGTCAAGGTTTGGCAGAAGAAGTCCCCTCTTATATCCACTTGTTACTATAACTCCGTATTTTTTAACATCCAGAAGATCTGTTGAGGATATAGGTTCCGGCCCTCCCATGACATCTACGTTTATTTCAAGCCATTTTAGTTCATCTGCCGTTATCATCGGAAATCTCGGATCATTAGTTCCGGCGCTTATTGCATTTTGCAATATTTCCTCGGCGACGCAGTCACATGTCGGACTTATCGTACCAATACAGCCTCTGAGTGCTCCATTTTTATGAATTGATACAAACGCCCCTGCCGTCTCATCGAAAAGTTCAGATGGAAGGTCAGCCCACTCATCTCCTTTAAGGTCTCTTACATGGATTGTCCGTCCGGCAGTCACATAATTTTCCAGAGAATATCTTGCAAGTCTTACATATGGATCCTCTTCTGCCTGCCTTTCTTTGAGCTCTGACAGTTTTTCCTCTCTCCATTGTTCAAGAAAATGTCTGTTTTCATCAGTTCCATTAACCTCGAATGTGCATACACCATAGCCCACTCCGAAGGTTGCTTCATGAGACAGCTGCTTAGCCTTAACTGCCAAACCATCCAGCGCTCCGGCCATCATCACAAATGATCTGTGCCCGCACTCTGCTGCCTTTGAACAGAAATCATCATCAAACTCAAAAAGCTTCTTTCGATGTTCCTTCTCTGCAAATACAGGC
>CAMVLM010000008.1 GCA_947168335.1 uncultured Butyrivibrio sp.
GAACCTGGGAGAAAGGAGTAATCCAATCACTTTTCTAACATGATTGGATTATACGAGATTATTATGAGATTAGTAAAAACCTTTGTAGCTACGCTGGCTGCAGTGCTCGTCCTGGGAGGAGCATTTCTTGTAGGGAAAAGTTATATTGTAAAGTCAGATGAGGAAACAAACTCAGTGGAATCAGCTGAAACAGCCAAGAGCGAGAAGGAATCCATAGCAGATTCCATTAAAAAGAAGGCTATTGAAAGTGTTGCCGAAACTATTGTAGAAACAGCCATCAAGCAATATGGAGGCGATTCTGCCGAGGATTTACAGAAAGTTATGGATAGTGTTACTGAAGAAGACAAAGAGAAGGTTACAGAGATATTAGCCGATAATATGTCACTTGATTCAATTGGAGATGTTCAGTCTTATGTTTCTAACAAAGACGTGGACGGGCTTATGGAATACGCACAGGAAAAGCTTACCGAAGAAGATTATTCGGAGCTGACGGGAATATTTGAGAAGTATTCAGAAGAAGCTATAAAACAGTTGGACAAGGCTGCGGATTGAATCCGCAGCCTTTTATATAGGCGGTGATAATGAGTTTGTTAGTAAGAGAAAATGAGAATATTATGACGGCAGAAGAAGCTGTTAAGGTAAAGCTTGGGCTTAAAGAGTGTCTTATAGGTGAGCCTTCTTTTTATCGCAGGGTAGCTTTTGTTGTGCTGCCGATGATAGTGCAGAATACATTATCAAATGTTGTTGGTCTGTTGGATAATGTGATGGTTGGGCAGGTTGGAACCCTTGCCATGTCATCAGTTGCAATAGTAAACCAGCTTATGTTTGTATTTATGCTGTGCATTTGGGGCGCTCTGGCGGGTGCCGGTATATTTGGAACACAGTTTTTCGGTCGCAAGGATTATGAAGGTGTTCGGTATACAATGAGAATAAAACTGATAGTAGCAGCTGTTATTGTATTGGTGGCTACCATAGTTTTTCTGTTTGAGGGTTATATACTGATAGATAAGTATATTGCAGCTGATACTGCTGTAGAGGATGTACTTGTTACCAGAAGGCTTGCATGGGGTTATCTGCGAATAATCCTGATAAGTCTTGCTCCTTTTGCCATTACGCAGGTATATTCCGGAACACTCAGGGAATCAGGTAAAACTACACTTCCAATGATTGCCAGCATGACAGCAATGGTAGTTAATTTTGTATTTAATTTGTTGCTGATCTTTGGATATCTGGGATTCCCCAAGATGGGGGTGGCAGGCGCAGCAGTAGCAACTGTTATTTCAAGATTTGTTGAGATGGGGATAGTCACTTTTGTGGCTCATTACAAGAAAACGGAATATGAGTTTCTGCAAGGGTTATACAATGGATTCTATATTCCGACCAGCATGATAAAGCCGGTGCTTTCGAAAACATTACCCCTTTTTGCCAATGAATTTCTTTGGAGTATGGGCCAGGCTGTTCTGCTCCAGTGCTATTCAGTTCGTGGAATCAGGGTCATTGCAGCCATGAATATAGCCAATACGATTGCCCAGATTTTTAATGAAGTATTTCTGTCTCTTGGAAATTCGACTTCAATAGTTGTAGGGCAGGCTCTCGGTGCGGATAAATTTGTAAAGGCCAGAAGATACGCATGGAGAATGGCGGCTCTTAGCATAGCAAGTTGTTTTGTAATGGGTACGCTGTTGACTTTGGCGTCATCTTTCATTCCGCAAATATATAATACTGAGGATGAAATACGCCATCTTGCAACAAGCTTTATAAGAGTGGTTGCTTTGGTTATGCCACTTAATGCATTTGCGAATGTATCATATTTTACACTCAGATCCGGTGGAAGGACGTTTGTCACATTTTTGTTTGACAGCTGCTTTGTATGGACAGTGAGTGTCGTGGCAGCACGAATTCTTGCATATCACACGAATATGGACGTTGTTTCGGTTTTCCTGACTGTATGTTCACTTGAGATTATTAAGTGCTTAATTGGCTTTATTTTGGTAAAAAAAGGCGTATGGGTAAGAAATATTGTACGAGGTACGATAGAGGCATAATAAAGATTTTATAAATGCCTTACTCAACAAATCCTTAAACATGTGATAAGCTTTCCTTATCGGCACATAGATGATGCTTACATTCTTGAAATAGTCAAGTATGTCATACCTACAAAGGGAGAGCTATATGAATGCAGAGAAACCTGCATGGATATTGAAGGAAAGGCTTTTTTCCGAAGATCACATGTTTACAAAGCTTTTAGGTTATGCGATTCAGGAGAATCTAAGCGAAACCTATCAGGCTTTGTACTATGCCAGGGAAAAGCATGCCGGGCAGGCTCGCAAAACCAGTCCATTTACTCAGGAACATATTCCATACATAATACATCCGCTTATGATGGCATGTCATGCGCATGCTCTTGGAATCAGAAATGATCAGGTTCTTGCCACGGTTCTTCTTCACGATGTATGCGAAGATTGTGGTGTTAAGCCCGAAGATCTGCCCTTTTCAGATAAAGTAAGGAAATCGGTTGCGTTGTTGACCAAACCGGACACTTATCGGAATTCTGAAGAAGATAAAAAGAAGTATTATGAAGGTATTTCTACCGACAGTACTGCTTCCATCGTGAAAGCACTGGATAGATGTAATAATGTCAGTCTGATGGCACCTGCTTTTTCCACTGAAAAGATGATCAGCTACGTGGAAGAAACTCAGGAATATGTATATCCTCTTTTGGAACAGCTAAAAAGAGGCGATATGGAATATAATGATGCTGTTTTTCTGATAAAATATCAGCTTAAAAGTACCATTGAAACAATAAAAGCATTTATACTCAAATCATAGCGCACGCTATCAAAACTAAAATTAATAAATCAGAACCCCCGCAGATTTATATTATCTGCGGGGGTTCTTTATAGAAAGGAAAAGGATATAAACTATTTTAATTAGCCCATGATGGCTTCTACCTGATATTCCTTTACAGAAGAATCGTGAGGAATTACAGTGCCCTCGATTTCTTTGCCATTTACAATGAGCTTCTTGATACCCTTCTGAGCGCCGTTTGTCTTAACGCTGATATGGTATGTTGAACCTCTGTATTTTCTTGTGAGTTCAAAATTACCAAAATCTGAAGGAACACAAGGATCTACTGAAAGACCGTTATGTGTGGGGTAAATACCAAGTATATACTGTGAGATATTTACAAATGTCCATGCAGCGGTACCTGTAAGCCAGCTGTTTTTGCCCTGTCCGAAGAACTTAGCATCCTTACCTGCAACCATCTGTGAATATACATAAGGCTCTGTGCAGTGAATATCGCTTATTTCCTCAACAAATGCAGGACATGTCTTCTTATAGATTTCGAATGCTCTGTCACCATGTCCAAGAACTGTTTCTGCGATAGAAACCCAGGGATTGTTGTGGCAGAAAATTCCTGCATTCTCTTTGTATCCCGGAGGATATGAGCTAACTTCACCGAGCTCTAAATGATACTCTGTGTAAGCGGGCTGAAGGATCATAACACCGTATTTGGTATCAAGTCTCTCCTTAACGCTCTTTAATGCCTTCTCAGCAAGACCTTCTTTTACGCCGATACCTGCAAGGACACAGAAGCCCTGGGGCTCAATGTAAATCTGGCCTTCTTTGCATTCATGAGATCCAACCTTGTTGGAGTTTGCATCATATGCACGAACGAACCATTCGCCGTCCCAACCGGCTGTGCAAACAGCATCATACATTTTCTTAACTTCGCTGCGTGCGCGGTCAGCTTCAGCCTTGTCACCCTTAAGATCACAGAGCTGTGCGTACTCTTCACCGTATTTTACGAACATACCTGCGATGAATACTGATTCAGCAACAGGACCTTCACTGGGACCAAAGGTCTGGAAGGATTCACCGGGATGAGCTGAGAAGCAGTTAAGGTTAAGACAGTCATTCCAGTCAGCACGTCCGATGAGAGGAAGATCATGAGGACCCTTATGATTTACGATATAATCGAAGCTTCTCTTTAAGTGGTTCATAAGAGGAGTAGCAACGCTCATATCATTATCAAAAGGAACCTGCTCATCGAGGATTGTCATATCACCAGTTTCACGGATGTATGCGCTTGTGCCGGCAATAAGCCATAACGGATCGTCATTGAAACCGGAACCGATATCTGAGTTACCCTTCTTTGTAAGGGGCTGATACTGGTGGTATGCGCTACCATCCTGGAACTGTGTTGATGCGATATCAATAATTCTTTCTCTTGCTCTGTCAGGAATCAGGTGTACGAAACCAAGCAGATCCTGGCAGGAATCACGGAATCCCATTCCACGGCCGATTCCGGACTCATAATAGGAAGCTGATCTTGACATGTTGAAAGTAACCATGCACTGATACTGATTCCAGATATTAACCATACGGTCAACCTTTTCGTTAGATGACTTAATATGGTAGATTCCAAGAAGCTCATCCCAATAAGCAGCAAGCTCTGCAAAAGCCTTATCAACATCAGCATCAGACTGATATTTTGCAAGGAGCTCGTTAGCAGGCTTCTTGTTAATGATTCCGTGTGCCTCCCATTTCTGGTCCTCAGGATTTTCAACGTAACCAAGTACGAAATTGAAGGTCTTGGTTTCGCCGGGAGCAAGTGTAACGTCAATCTGGTGTGCTGCGATAGGTGACCAGCCGCTTGCTACTGAATTTGTAAGCTTACCTGCGAAAACAGCATCCGGATGATCGGGGCCGTTATATGCGCCAAGGAAAGCATCTCTGCTTGTATCAAAGCCATCAACCTTTGAATTTACTGAATATACAGCGTAGTGATTGCGGCGTTCTCTGTACTCTGTCTTATGGAAAATAGTAGAATCAACGATCTCAACTTCACCTGTACTTAAATTTCGCTGGAAGTTCTTCATATCGTCATCTGCGTTCCAAAGACACCATTCTACATAAGAAAACAGCTGGATTTTTTTCTCTGAAGAGCCTGTGTTTGTAAGTTCTACATGTGAAATCTCACATGTGTCGTTCATGGGAACGAAACTTAATACAGAAGCTTTTACCTGATTTTTTTCGGAAGTAAATTTGCTGTAGCCTATGCCGTGACGACATTCATAAGAATCAAGATCTGTCTTAACGGGCTGCCAGCCGGGATTCCAAACGATATCGCCATCTTTTACATAGAAGTATTTACCATTGTTGTCATAAGGTACATTGTTGTAGCGATATCTTGTAAGTCTTAAAAGTTTCGCATCTTTGTAAAAAGAATATCCACCACAAGTATTGGAAATTAATGAAAAGAAATCCTTGTTTCCCAGGTAATTGATCCAGGGAAGAGGGGTTTTCGGTGTTGTGATGACGTATTCACGATTTTTGTCATCAAAAAAGCCGTATTGCATAGAAATACCTCCCAAATCTGCAACATTCTTAAACGATTAAGTGTAATTGATAAAGTTGATTATAATGTGTAAAGCCGCTATTTTCAAGCCTTATTTTAAGTAGACGGCTTCAGGCCAGGAGGAATCTGGTTTCGTAGACTTAAGAAAAATAGCAATATTTAAAAGTTATTGGCAATTTTATGAAAAAATTGCTGTTCAAAATTGTAAAAATAATACAAAAAATGTCAATATGCACAACTTTAAAACAAAATAGGGTTGCTTTAGTGGAAAAGTTGATATATATTTGAGTTACGAAAACGTTTGAGGAACTTTTGAGGAGTGGTTATGGCAGGTCGAGTATCGCTGAAGGATATCGCATCGAAATGCGATGTATCTGTAGCAACAGTATCAAAAGCCTTGAATGATGCAGATGATATAGGAGAAAAGACCAAAGAGTACATTCGCGAGGCTGCTACGAAAATGGGATACTTCCCAAATTTCGCAGCTAAAGCCCTTAAAACAAACAGAACCTACAATATAGGAGTCCTGTTTGTGGATGAAGCACAAAGCGGTTTGACTCATGACTATTTTTCGAGAGTTTTGGACAGCTTTAAGAGAACGGTCGAGGCAAGCGGATATGATGTGACATTTATCAGTGGCGGCATGATGGCCAATCGTGACATGACTTATCTGGAACACGCCAGGTACAGAAATTTTGACGGAATAATGATTGCTTGTGTAGATTTCCTGGATCCGGATGTAGGAGAACTTGCAAGAAGTTCAATCCCGCTGGTCACAATCGACTATGTGTTTAATGACAGGTCGGCTATCATATCTGATAACGTTCAGGGTATAAGTGAGCTTTTGAATTACATATATAAAAGGGGTCATAGAAAAATAGCTTACATACACGGTGCTGATTCATCAGTAACACAGGCACGTTTAAAGAGTTTTTACAAAACTGCGATGGAGCTGGGGCTTGAAATCCCAGATGAATATATTTTGGAGATCGACTATCGAGATACAGTGGCAGCCCTTGAAGCAACTGATAAGCTGCTTGATCTTAAGGACAGACCTACTTGCATACTGTATCCGGATGATTTTTCCGCGTTTGGTGGTGTAAATGCTATAAGACGCAGGGGAATGAAAATACCGGATGATATTTCGATAGCCGGATACGACGGCATTGAGATTGCAATGCGCTATAGTCCACAGTTGACTACTATAGTCCAGGATACTGAATTACTTGGACGAAGGGCAGCTGAAAAACTCATTGATTCCATCGAAAATCCAAAGACAACTTTCAGTGAACAGGTTGTTGTCACAGGAAAACTTAATGAGGGAGAGTCTGTTGGTCAACTATAAAAGCAACATGCTCACAAAGTAGTAAAAGGGAGAAACAACTATGAAAAGGTTTATGGAAAACACTTGGAAACACAGGGCGCATGTAGTAATGGCATTACCTGTTTTCCTGATTCTGTTCTTTATCATGTACGTGCCTATGGCAGGTCTGGTAATGGCATTCAAGAACTTCAACTATGCTGATGGAATATGGAAGAGCCCATGGAATGGTCTTGACAACTTCAAATTCCTTCTTGCTTCAAAGGCAACATTTATATCTATTACAAGAAATACTGTACTGTATTATCTTTTGTTCACAGTAGTAGGTACATTCCTTAACGTAACACTTGCTATTATGATCGATCGCCTTGTATTTAAGCGCATGGCTAAGACAATGCAGACACTGATGATCATCCCTGTATTCATTTCATACGCAGCTGTTCAGTTCATTGTGTATGCATTTATCAGTTCAGATACAGGTATCATCAATCACATGTTTGGTACTTCTATAAGATTTTATTCAACTGCAAAGTTATGGCCCTGGATCCTTCTTATTGTAAAGATCTGGAAAGATACAGGATATGGTTCAGTTCTTTATATGTCAGTTCTTGCAGGTATCGATTCAGAGCTTTATGAGGCAGCTGATATCGACGGTGCAAACTCATGGCAGAAGATTCTTCATATTACCATACCTTCATTGATTCCTATGGTAACAGTTATGCTTCTTCTTTCAGTTGGTACAGTAATGCACTCAGATACAGGTCTTTTCTATCAGGTAACACGTAACAGCGGAACGCTTTATAGCACAACGCAGGTTATTGATGCATATGTACTTAATGCAATTTTCAAGAATTCTAACTTTGGATTTGTTGCAGCTACTTCTTTCTTCCAATCTGTGGTAGGACTTTTGCTTATGCTGCTGGCTAATTTCTCTGTTCGCAAGATTGCGCCGGAAAATGCATTGTTCTAATTGGAAAGGGGAGTTGAAAAAATGGCAAAGAAAAATAACAAAGATTTAGAGCCTTCTAAGAAAGAAAGAGTAACATTTGGGCAGATCATTCTTGCAGTTATCCTTTTAGTATGTACTGTATTCGCTTTCCTGCCCGTTGAACTTACATTTGTAGCAGCATTTACAGATGAAAAGAGCATCACTCAGAATGGATTCAGATTTATTCCTCTTAAGTGGTCTCTCGCAGGTATGGGAACAGTTCTCAGATATGGTCAGCAGCTTGCAAGATCATACGGAGTTACAATCCTTGTTACTATTGTAGGAACATTCATGGGACTTTTGTTCATGAGTATGTTCGCTTATTCAATAAGCCGAAAGGAATTTTACCTTTCAAAGTTTTTATCAATATTCCTGCTTATCCCCATGCTTTTCAATGGAGGAACATTGTCAGGATACATTATCTTCACAAGTTACTATCATCTTAAGGACAGCCTCTGGCTTCTTATCCTGCCTCTGTGTGTGTCAACGATGAACGTAATAATACTTAGAACTTACATTGTTAACAGTATTCCCAATGAGCTTATGGAAGCAGCTAAGATTGATGGTGCAGGAGAGTACAGAACATTCTTCCAGATTACACTTCCTCTTCTTAAGCCTTCACTTGCAGCAGTTGGTTTCATGATGGCTACAGCTTACTGGAATGACTGGCAGAACGCTCTTCTTTACATCGATTCAGATGCAAAGAAACCTCTGCAGCTCCTTCTTATCAACATTCAGAAGAGTATCGAGTTCCTGCTTAATAACTCTAACGTACCTGCTTCAGCAAGAGCAGCTATGGGAGGAACAATACCGCAGTACTCAGCAACAATGGCAACCGTGCTCGTTGTTATTGGACCTATCATGGTAGTATATCCGTTCTTCCAGAAGTACTTTATCAAGGGTCTTACAGTTGGATCTGTAAAGGGCTGAGAGAACCTGACGAGGTATTTTCGAGTCTGGTTCAAACGTGATCTGGCGAGCGAAGCGAGAGCAGATCTTCCTAGTTAATCACGTGAAAAATAATCGATATTCTAACCTCTGGCATAGTGCCAGAGGATGAATATAAATAAAATAATGCCTAAAGGGGGGCCAAAATGAAGAAAAAAGTTATTTCTACACTCATGGCTACAGCAATGACAATGTCACTGCTCGCTGGATGCAGCTCATCCGGCACAACAGAACCGGCTGCTGATACAGCTGATTCTACAGCAACAGAAGCATCTACAGAAGCATCTACTGAGGCAGCTGCAGATACAGCTGAATCTACTGAAGCAACAACAGAGGATGCTGGTGATACAGCAGCTAGCGGAGATGTTACTGAGATCAACGTTTACAGATGCACATTTAACCTTGCAAACCCTGATTCTGAGCAGGTTGCTAAGGTACAGGATGCAATCAATGCTTACATCGCTGACAAGATCAATGTAAAGATCAACCTTACAGATGTTGGATCTGGTGAGTATACAGACAAGGCTAACCTTGCTCTTGCAAACAACGAGATCAACCTGCTTTGGACAGCTTCATGGGAAGGCACAATCGGTACTAACGACCTTGTACCTGCTAACGCTGTATATGATCTTACAGATATTATTGCTGGAACAGACCTTTACAACTCAATGGCTGAAGGTCAGTGGGAAGCTGCTAAGTATGACGGAAAGATCTATTTCGTTCCTGTTTACAAGGACAACGTAGAAGGTTATGACTTCATGTTCCGTCAGGATCTTATTGATCAGCACAACTGGGATATCACAAGCGTAAAGACTCTTAAGGATCTTGAGCCCATGCTTGAGGATGCTAAGGCTGATGGTCTTAAATATCCTTTCCTTACACAGAAGACAGCTATGTTCTACAGATGGTATCTTGATAAGTTTGATTTCTTCACAGCTGATTCAGCTACAAACTTTGTAGCTGTTGACAGAGCTACTGATGAAGTTGTTGATACTATCCTTACACCTGAGTACCTTGAGTTCTGCACACTTATGGGTGAGTGGGCTGACAAGGGTTACATCTCAGAAGATGATTACACAAAGGTAACAACAGATACAACAACACAGACACAGGATTGGGCTATTTCATGGTGGACAGATATTCCGGTTAACGATGAGGCAGATTCTCGTTATGGTCAGGATGTTACAATGCAGCCTGCAACTCAGAGATGGGCTCACTCAACATCAGCTCTTGGTTCTTGCTACTGTGTAACAGCTAACTCAACAGCTGAGCAGGCTAAGGCTTGTGTAGATTTCCTTGGACTTCTTTACACAGATTCTAAGCTTGCTGATATGTACACATTCGGTATCGAGGGTGAGGACTTCACATACGATGCTAATGGTCAGGTTACTCAGACATCTGAGAAGTACAACCACTCAATGTGGGAGTCTGCAAACGCTACAATCGTAACTCCTCTTGACAACGAGCCTGCAAACAAGGCTGAGCTCTATGATGCATTCAACGGTGGTGCAAACACATCTAGCGCAGCTGGATTCCGTTTCGACAAGTCTCCTGTAGAGGATAAGTATGCAGCATGTGCTAACGTATCCGGTGAGTATGGATTCAACCTTGAGAATGGTGGAATTCCTGCATCTGATGTAGCTTCTACAATCGAAGCATATCAGGCAGCTCTTGACGAAGCTGGTTACCAGGACGTTCTTGCTGAGTTCCAGAAGCAGTACGACGAGTGGAAGGCATCTAAGTAATTAGATTTTCCCAATTAAATAATTATAATAAAGATTCCCGGTGGTTTTTCCACCGGGAATCTTTTTGTCGAAAAAGAGACTCATTTCATTATAAATTTACAAATATTTTCTGAAAAAATTATACCTATGTACTATTATTTATATAGGGTTACAGTGAGCATAGTATGCGCTTAAATACGTATCAGGAGGGTATCGGGATGCTTAAGGATTTTATTAAATCAGATTTGCCGGAAGAAACTGAAATCTCAGAAAAGCTTAAGGAAGAAAGAGCCAGATTATCTGCCTTTCAGATGAAGATTAAGGAGGCATCTTTACCTGTAATGGTGCTGTTTGAGGGGTGGAATGCATCCGGAAAAGGCGCAATTATCGGAAAGGTTATAAGAAACATCGACCCCAGATTCTTCAAAGTGGCAACAATGGACAGAGAGCCGAGTGAAGAGGAAAAACGCTATCCGTTCCTTTACAGATACATGAAGGAAATACCGGAGGCAGGAAAATTCAGATTTTTCGACACATGCTGGATGGAAGAAGTGGTGGATGGCGTTCTCAACGAGGAATTGACTGAGGAAGTCTATGAAAAGAGAGTCCATTCCATCAATGTTATTGAAAGACAGCTTTGTGATAATGGCTATCTTATCGTGAAGTTTTTCTTCAATATCTCGAAAAAGGAACAGAAAAAGCGTCACGATGCACTTGCTGCCAGCAAAAATACAAGCTGGAGAGTAAAGAAGGATGACCTTTTACAGAATAAGCATTATGAGAGGTGTCAGGATGTCTTTGACAGGTATCTGGTGGATACAAACCAGTCCAGGGCACCCTGGTATATTATTGATGCTTCGGACAAGAAATGGGCTGAATTGCAGGTGCTGCAGTACCTTAATCAGGGAATTGATACCGCGCTTAAAAACCATGCAATGAATGTGCCTATTCTTCAGAATACATTCCCTTTAACGAAAATCGGAAAATTATCTGAAATATCGCTTGCAGATAAGGTTATGACAGATGAAGAGTACGATACTATGCTTAAGTCTCTCCAAAAGGAGCTGAAGGATCTGAATAACCGCATTTACCGGAAGAAGATTCCTGTAATTATTGCTTATGAGGGATGGGATGCAGCCGGAAAGGGCGGAAATATCAAGAGGATTACTGCAGCTCTTGATCCCAGGGATTATGTTGTTGAACCTATAGCAAGTCCTGAGCCTCATGAAAAAGCAAGGCATTATCTATGGAGATTCTGGACAAGACTTCCCAAAACAGGTCATATCACTATTTTTGACAGAACCTGGTACGGAAGAGTAATGGTTGAGAGATTAGAGGGCTTCTGTTCAGAAAATGACTGGCAGAGAGCTTATAATGAGATAAATGAGTTTGAAAAGGAGCTTAGTGACTGGGGTGCTGTAATCATTAAGTTCTGGGTTCAGATAGACAATGAAACTCAGCTTAAGAGATTCACTGACAGACAGAACACACCTGAAAAGCAGTGGAAAATTACTGATGAAGACTGGAGAAACAGAGAAAAGTGGGATCAGTATGAGACTGCAATTGATGAAATGATAGCGAAGACCAGCACAGAATTTGCGCCTTGGCACGTGCTTGAATCTGTTGATAAGAAATATGCAAGAATTAAAGCACTCAAGATTGTTATAAGGGAATTAAAAAAGGCATTGGATAGATAAATATCTCTTATGAGGGGTTCATAATGGGAAACATTCACGAAAATCATGCTAAAGGTCTGACCAAATACTTATCTCCACTGGGTGTATGGGCGCTTTCGTTCGGCTGTAGTGTCGGATGGGGTGCATTTGTCATGCCCGGAACCACATTTTTGCCTGTGGCAGGTCCTGTGGGAACAATTATCGGTATTATTATCGGTTCAGTGATCATGCTTATCATAGGCATGAATTATGGGTATCTCATGCAGTATTATCCAGATGCGGGAGGTACATTTATATATACCTGTAGGGAATTTGGTTATGATCATGGCTTTTTAAGTGCATGGTTCCTTATTCTGACTTATGTTGCCATTGCATGGGCTAATATGACGGCTCTTGCACTTATCTTTAGAAATTCCGGGATGACCTTTTTTCAGGTGGGATTTCATTATAATCTTGCCGGATTCGAAATTTATTTTGGGGAAATACTGTTTGAAATTCTTGTATTTGGCATCTGTGCATTGGTTTGCGCATATGGAAAGTATTTAGCGGAGCATCTGCAGATACTGTTTGCTTTGATACTTTTTGTGGGTATCCTGCTCTTATTTATTATTTCTATATGGAAAAACCCGGGTACAGCATCTGTTAAGCCATATTTTTCTCCGGATAAAGGCTGCTTTTCGCAGGTTATAAATATCATAGTTCTGGCCCCCTGGGCATTCATAGGGTTTGAGTCGGTTTCTCATTCAGTTGAAGGCTTTAAGTTTAAGATAGAGAAATTTAAGGGCCTTTTGGTGTTTTCGGTTTGCACTATATCCATTGCATATATGCTTTTAACATACCTTGCTGCAACCATCAGACCAGATGAATACAGCAATTGGGCAGAGTATATTGCTGATCTTAATAATGTTTCAGGTTTGAAATCCCTGCCTGTTTTTTACGGGATATGGAAAAGCATGGGAAATGTAGGCATTTCACTTCTTGCAGTGGTTATCGGAGCCGGTATAATAACAGGAATAGTCGGAAATCTGATTGCCGCCAGCAGACTTATGGTATCCATGTCCAAAGAAAAAATATTGCCAAAATGGTTTTCAGAGCTTACAGACAGCGGGCTGCCTAAGAACGCAATATTGTTTTTGTTTGCAATATCGGTTGTTATTCCTTTCTTTGGACGCACAGCTATAGGTTGGATAGTTGATGTTACCACTGCGGGAGCGACGATTGTATATGGCTTTACTTCCGCAGCGGCATATAAGAGGGCAAAGCACGAAGAAAATACTGTTGCATTAGTTTTTGGCGCAATTGGTCTTCTTGCGGCGGTTTTCTTTGGATTATTCCTTACAGTTCCAAATTTGTGGCTGTTATCAGCAATGGCTACGGAGAGCTATCTGATTCTTGCTATCTGGAGCATCCTTGGATTTGTATTTTTCAGATGGGTATTCTCCAAAGATGAAGAGCAAAAACTTGGAAAATCTACAGTAGTCTGGATTGTTATGATTCTGGTTATTTTCTTTTCATCTTTGATGTGGACCAGGCAGTCAACACATTCTAATGTAGAATCATTGTTGACCGATATTACTGAGTATTATGGTCAGGAAATGAAGGAACGCGGTATAGGAGATGAGGAGCGCGACCTTAACGAGGAGAGAGAAGTACTGCAGGCAAATGTTGATGAGGTTAGCAGTATTCTTCTAAGTAACAGTATCATACAGATGACGCTCATTTTAGCTGCTATTGCGATATTCTTTAATGTTTATACACATTTACAGAAACGCGAGAAAAAGATAATCGCAGAGAAGCTTAAGGCTGAAGAAACCAGTAAGGCGAAGAGTACATTCCTGTCGAATATGTCACATGACATCAGAACGCCTATGAATGCCATCATAGGATATATAAATCTGTCAAAAAAGGATGATATAACGCTTCCTGAAATGAGGGAATTCATGGGGAAGATAGAGGACTCAAGTAAGCATCTGCTTGAGCTTATAAATGATATCCTTGAAATGAGCAGAATAGAAAATGGCAAGATTGAGCTGGCTAAAGAAGATACGGATATCGTTCATTGCATGAATTCTGTCAGGGATATGTTTGCAACTCTGATGAAGGAAAAGAAAATAGCCTTTTCCGTTGATAGTAATAATGTTAAGGACAGAGTTGTTTTAATGGATAAGAGTCATTACAATCGAGTGTTATTAAATCTTATAAGCAATGCATACAAGTTTACACCTGAGGGAGGTCAGGTAAAGGTAACTCTTAAACAGGTTGGGGAAGCTCATCAGGGAGATGCGGATTATGTTATCCATGTAAAAGACAGTGGAATCGGTATGTCCAAAGAATTTGCTGATAAAGTATTTGAAGCCTTTGAAAGAGAGCGCACAAGTACTGTCAGTGGAATTCAGGGAACCGGCCTTGGAATGGCAATAACAAAGAATATAATTGATCTTATGGGCGGTGACATAAAGGTAATCACGGCACCCGGAAAGGGAACAGAATTTGTTATAAGCCTGACCATGGAGCTTGGTGATCCGAATAAGGTATTCAAGGAAGCTTATAATGGTGATGGTAAAGAGAGTGTAATAGATTTTAAGACAAAGAGAATCCTTTTGACGGAAGACATTGATGTAAACAGGGAAATTGCGTCAAGGCTGCTTAAACGTCAGGGATTTATGGTTGAAACCGCTGTAAACGGTCAGGAGGCTGTAGATAAAGTAAGTGATGCTGAGCCGGGGTATTATGATCTGGTCCTTATGGACATTCAGATGCCCGTTATGAATGGTTATGATGCTACTAAGGCTATCAGACAGCTGGATGATGAAAAGCGCGCTAAAACGCCAATAATCGCCATGACAGCCAACGCTTTTTCTGATGATGTGCAACACGCACATGATGTGGGCATGAATGCCCATATAGCTAAACCTATCGATCCCAAGGGCATGATAGAAACTATTACTGAAGTACTTTTATGGGGTGATTGATGAATATTTTTAGTTTTTTGAGTGGTTCAAACGATGTTGCGGTAGCAATACGACTTTTACTGGCATTTGTTTTCGGGAGTCTGATCGGACTTGAAAGGATTTATACAAAACACAGTGCCGGTATTAAGACGTTTGCGCTTGTAAGTCTCGGATCTGCGGTTGCTACTGCACTTAATATCTACCTTTCGCAGATTTATGCAGGTAATGTTGATGTAGGACGTATACCGGCGGGAGTTGTAAGTGGAATAGGCTTTTTAGGAGCCGGTACTATACTGGTTACGGGACGAAAACAAATTAAGGGACTGACTACAGCGGCATCCCTCTGGGTAACTTCCTGTATGGGAATGGCGCTTGGCGGCGGTGCCCTGACAGTAGGCATAGTATGTTTTGCTCTTATTATCATATCTAATGTTGTTCTTATGCGCGTCAGTGTGGCGGTTGAAGAACACAGCAAGTACATGAGTATATACGTAGAGGTTGAAAAGGACGGCGGAGTCGGAAGGCTGAACAGATGCATAAGCGGAGCTGGTTTCAGGATAAGCAGCATCACAAAGAGCAAGGAAAAGACTCTTCAGTCTTCTGATATTGCAGTAATTCTGGATGTTGATCTTGATAAAAATCTTCCGCATCGGGATGTCATTGATTTTTTGAGTGAACAGGATTTTGTTAATTACGTGGAAGAAATCTAAGTTGATAAAGGAAGGCATATGACTTATTTTACGAGTTTTTTTCTTGATACGGAAAAGGATATAATCGTTAGTCTCTATAAAGATATGGACAGTCTTCACTATGTTCTGGAGACGCCCAATCACCACACCGGCAATTTAATAAGGAATCTTGCAAGGATATGTAATCTGCCCTTATCCCAGAATGATGAGGGCAGGCTTATTATTCGAGGGGAAGTTCCGTGTTATGTGGATGCCTCAAATAACGACTTATATGTGTTTAAGCTGGGAGATATCGAGATTGCCATAATTTACCCGGATTCAAGGGTGGAGATGAGGGCTGCGATACCTGCTATCGCCAAGACGCTCATGAGTCAGACCAAGGATTATCAGCTGGATCTTAATAAAACAATATTCAGGACTTTCATCAAAAAGGATCTGAAATTCCATGCGGATCTGCACACACATATGAACGGGAATCTGCCGGGAGATGTGCTTATTGCTCTTGGAATTTTTCATCAGATACGATATCCGCTTTATTATGTTAAAAAACTGGAGCTTGAGCTTACTGACGAGCAGTGGGAAAAGATTAATGCTCAGCGCGAAAAGGTTGCGAGACAGTTTGTGTCTTCAGAGCTTAAGGGAAAATATCTTGATAGACGAATTAACGATAATACATTTATCAATTTTGCGGACTTGATTCTCAATAATCTTGATAATGCGGAAATGAATATCGTTAAAATACGCGGATCGCTGGCGGTAATAAAGGATGGACAGGCTGTTTTTACTAATCTTGAAAAGGTCTATCTGTATCGCTATGTTTTTGCCAAGGGAGTTGAGAGCGAAGATAAAATTGAACTTAGTGGTGTGAATCAGATTCCCGATGAGGATGTTAAAGCCACCCTTAAGCAGATGTTAAGGGACAAGGAGACTCCGGAATACTGTAACAATACCATTTTTCAGGACAAGCTTCTTTGGATTGCCCGCAATTACGAAAAACAGGGTGTTCGTTACGCTGAAATCAGTGATACCACCCTCGTTAAAAAGTATGAGTCTATAGAAATGCTGCGTCAGGTGCATGAGGTAATGCCTAAGATTTATCAGGAAACAGGTGTTATGATTCGCTTTTTGGCAGCAATACGAAGGATTCCGCTCACTATTGTCAAGGATGCTGTGACTCCGTCAGATTATCTTGAGCAGAATCTGGAGGTTTTAAGAGCAACCTATCTTGATCCCTACGTTGCCGGATGTGACTTTGTAGGCGAAGAAATAAACGACATTATTACCCTCAAGCCTGTATTTAAAGAGCTGGTGAAATTCGCCGCAATTGATCCTTCTTTTGTTATAAGGGTTCATGCGGGGGAGAACGACAGTCAGAAGGACAATATTGCCCATAGTATTGCCTGTGTAAGGGATTCCCTGCTTCCGGGACAGAAAATGCCGCAGATGAGGCTTGGACATGGATTATATACCTATAGTCCCAGATCAAAGAAGGGCCGAGAGGTCGTAAAACAGCTAAAAGAAAACAATGTGGTGCTGGAATTCCAGATTACAAGCAATGTGCGCCTGAATAATCTGAATTCATTGAAAAATCATCCTCTGAAATATTATCTTAAGCATGGGATAAGATGCGTTCAGGGAACGGATGGTGCTGCACTTTACGGGACAGGTTCCATAGATGAGCAGCTTTCCCTGGCAAAAATGCTGGATCTTACGGAAGAAGAGCTAAAACTCATGAAGGATGCGGAAACGGCGATTATCGAGAGCAATCAGGCTGCATATTCCGAGAAAAAGGCCGCATTTTATGCCATGCTTAAGGGCAGGGATATGGGAGAATTTTTGCTGGAAAAGATGAAAACGGTGAAAATCTCCAAGAGTATCGGAAGGGGAGTCAAGAAATTCGATGCTAATAAGGAGCTTAAGGATGAAATAGGCGAGCTTCCATGGGATCGTTTTCCTGTTGTGCTTCTGGGAGGAAGCTTTAATACCGAAAGCCGGTCAACCAGGGTTACCGGGGATGGAGCAAAACAGCTGGATGCGCTTTTGGAGTACTTAAATCCTGACGAAGTGTTCTTTGTGATAGGGCATAAGCTTTCCGGCTATGAAAAGTATCTGCTTGAGTATAATGAGAAAAAATTCCGCATATTTGCGGTTGTACCTTCACTTATCACCAAAAAGGAAAGTGAGAAGTTGAAGGAAAGCGGTGTAAAGATAAGGGTTTCAACAGAAGCAGAGGGTATGGGAATATACAAGAGCTTTAACTATGAAATTTTCGAGAGAAGACCCTCCATGGTGGTTGCTTTTGACGGAAACAGTGCAGGAGCAAATCTTATTCAGGAAGCCAAGAACGGGAAGGGAAAATCCGTTATTTTAATATGGAGCCATTCCAGGACGCTGCAGCAGAAGGCAAAATCGCTTCATGGATACATAAGCTATTTTGATGAAGAAAACAAGATAGTAGATCAGATTCTCAGAATGCAGAAAAAGTTTGCAGGCTTTAAGCGGGAAGAAACTTAATCTGCTTAAGTAAATTCATAATTATGTGATTTGATATAGGAAACAACATCAAAATCGAATACTTCACTAAGGCGTTCTGCTGTCAGAGCGCCTTTTTTAGGTGCAAAAAGCACAAGGCGACCGTCTTTTAAGAAAGCGATGTCGTCTGCAATTCCGGCAGCTGTATTAAGATCATGGAAAACGCCGATAACAGTGGGTTTATAAGCCTTGTTGTCGGGCATGGTAAGGGTGGTAGTTCTCCAATTGGCTAGATATTCCATGAATTCCGCCTGGATTTTGAGGTCAAGATGGTTCATGGGTTCATCAAGCATGAGAATAGGGCATCTCTGAGCTATGCATCTTGCCAGCATGACGCGCTGAAGCTGACCACCGGAAAGGGCTGTTATCTGTTTGCCTGCAATTTGGCTAAGTCCCAGGGATTCTAAGGTTTCATCTACAATTTCTCTGTCAGAGCGGTTTTTTTCAAAAAACAGGCCCTTATGGAGATATCTTCCCTGCATTACCGTTTCATAGACACTGTAAGAAAAATAGACACTGCTTATCTGAGACAGGAATGCCACATAGGAAGCGATTTCCTTTCTCTTCATGGCGTTTATGCTTTTGCCATTGATATGAATATCCCCGGAAAACGGCAGCATTCCTGCTATTGTTCGAAGCAGGGTGGTTTTTCCGCATCCGTTACTGCCAAGAAGGCTTACGCAATGTCCCTCTGCTATGTCAAAAGAAATATCCTGAAGGACGGGTGTTTTGTCATAGCCTGCTGTGACATGGGATAGAGATATTATGTTGTTTGCTGAATTTAAAGGATTATTTGTCATAAGTAAGCCTTGTTGAATGTTATGTGTGTTCTATCGTTTCTTAAAATATACATACAGGAAAAATGGTGCGCCAATAAGTGCAGTTATTGCTCCAACCGGTATTTCCTGAGGAGCAAGAATCGTTCTTGCCAGAAGGTCTGCAATTACCATAAATGATCCGCCGATAATCATGCTCAGGGGAATTACATATTTGTGGGAGGATCCAAAAATCCTTCTTGTTATGTGAGGTACGGTCAGATCAATAAAGCCAATAACTCCCGTGAAGCATACTGAAATACCTGTAAGGAGCGATGCAAGCACAAGGAGAGTGATCTTTGCGCGTTTTGTATCCACTCCTACGGCCATGGCTTCTTCATCGCCAAAGGTCAGAAGGTCAAGTTCTCTCGAATAGAAGGTTACAGCTATTGTTCCAAGAATGCAGAATACGGATAAAATGGCTACATGATGCCATCTTTTCCCTGAAAAAGTACCCATCTGCCACAGTATAAGTCTCTGCATATGGCTCTGATTTAATGCGCTGAGCATTGTAAGGGCAGCATTAACAAATAAGGAAAAGACCATACCAAACAGTATTATCGTGTGATTTTTAAAGCCTGAATCCAGCTTTGAGGCAATCAGGATTACAAGAAATACTGTTGATAGACCGCAGGTGAATCCTACAACCGGCAGGAGCAAAAAACCGAGGATGGAACTGCTGAAACCACAGACGATGACGATAGCGGCACCAAGAGATGCACCGGATGAAACGCCCAGAGTATATGAGGATGCCAGAGGATTTTGCAGAATTGACTGCATAACTGCACCACTGACTGCCAGTGCGCCACCGACAAAGAATGCGCTCAGAGCTCTGGGAATTCTGATTTCCCATAATATGGAAACAAGCGAAGCATCGACAGATTGTGAAATACTTCCGCCGGTTAGTTTCGCTGTAATTATGGAAAATGTATCGGACAGCGAAATCATTACGCTTCCGATACATATACCCATTATGACAGCTGCCAGTCCCAAAAGACCGGCAGCAATAGATTTACTTGAATTCTTCATATTTTTCAGGATAAATAGCCTTTGCCATCTCAATCATTGCATCTACAATGTGCTGATTCGGCTGATTAACATCATCGCTGCTGAGCTGATAAACCTGATTGTTAACAACAGCATTAACGTTTTCCCAGCCTTTCATAGTAAGGATAACATTGATGACGTCCGGTGTATACATGTCTGCTGTAAGAATTACATCAGGATTTGCTGCAACGGCAGTCTCTTCTGAAAGAGCAGGCCACTGATCAGCCTCTGTGGCGGCAACGTTCTTTGCACCGATAAGCTCAAGCATTTCATTGATATAAGTGCCATTTCCTGCTGTATAGATAACCGGATTATCTGCTGAAGGTGTGTAAAGTTCGAAGAGGACAGACTTTTTCTCATCATCGGAGATAGTGCTTCCGATAGCTGTAATAGCGTCGATTTCCTCCTTCATATCAGCGACGATAGCACCGGCTTCATCCTCTGCACCAACACATTTTCCGATGAAAGTGATGTCTTCCTCAATATCTGCGATAGATGCGCTGCTGGGGATATCTGCAATGCATGCACCGGATTCACGAACGGCTGAAAATACATCTGTGCCGTGGCTTGCGCTCATGCCTGATGTAAAGATGATGTCTGCGCCGAGGGCAATAAGCTGTTCCTGATCGGGTGTCATCATATCAAACTGAGGGATATCGGCTTTGAGCTCTGAACCATAACTGCCAAATGAGTAGGTATCGCATGCAACGATTTTATCAGCAAGACCAAGGTCGATAAGTATTCTTGTTGTTGAGGGAGCCATGGAAACAATGCTGTTTACGGTTTCGGGAAGAACTATCTCGTTTCCGCTTCTGTCTAATGTAGCTTCTGTTGAGACTTCAGTTGAAGTGCTATCCTCAGCTTCAGCGGATTCTTCAGTAGAAGCAGTATCTACAGCCTCTGCAGATTCTTCGGTTGAAGCGTTATCTTCAGCTGCAACGGTCTCCTCAGATGCGGCAGACTCTGAATTTTCCTTGGAACCACATCCTGCAACAGATGAAAAAGCCAGAACGCAGCTCATGATAATAACTAGTAACTTTTTTTTCATAACTTTCTCCTTTTTTAGTAGGCAAAATATACTTTTATGCACCTACATACGCAGAAAAATGTACCACATGGGAAAAAGACCGTCAAACATAGGGTATTAGAAGGAACTAATATAAGATGTATATACAACATGATGTCATGATGTATATGTATCAAAAAATAATACTTTAACTATCCGCTCAATAATATTAAAATCTTTTGTAGAATTCCCTGTGGAGGTTGAATAATGCTAAAAGAATACAGACCATCAGAAATAAAGAATATCAAAGTACATGGAAGAACTAATGGAAAAATGGATCCTGTAACGCTGTTCTGGACGGCTTCAGGAATAGAACTAAACATAAAGGCAAGTGAGCTCAGAATCAGATACAAGGCTGATTATACCGGCCTTGAGCCCTGGATAGATGTCATTGTAAACGGAGTCCGTTACCAGAAAAGACCGCTTGAGAAGGGTGTACATGAGATAAGTATCTGGAAGAGTTCAGAGGGTGCAGCTGGTGTTGAGCCACCGGTAAGAAACATAAGGATTATCAGGGATACCCCTGCTATGCCTGCAGATCCTTCAACTTTATTGCAGATAGAGGCTGTTTTCTGCGACGGCACCTTTGAGGAGATTGCAAATCCCGCACTTCGTATGGAATTTATCGGAGACAGTATTACATCCGGTGAGGGCTGCATAGGACCTTTGGAGGAGCAGGACTGGAACAGCTCCTGTTTTGATATAGTTGATAATTACTGCTATATGACAGCGAGAGAGCTTAATGCTGATTACAATGTATACAGTCAGAGTGGATGGGGATTTGGACGTTCCTGGTATGGTAATCCCAAGGAAAACATGCCTGAGTACTATGAGAAGGTGTGCGGCATAGTTCCCGGAGAGCAGCTTAAGGAGTCAGGTGCAGGCGAGGACTGGGATTTTGGCAGATTTCGTCCTGACATCGTGGTGGTAAATCTTGGTACCAACGATATTGGTTCTTATACAGAAATGAGCCATGAAAATGCACGACAAATGAATTTCAATAATACAAATACTCTTGATTCAGACGGCCACGTTCCTGAGGAAGATGTTATTTCGATGAAAAAAGAAGTGATTTCCTTTATTGAAAAAATTAGAGGAAAGAATCCGGATGCCAAGATTATCTGGGCATACGGTATGCTTGGCCAGGACGCGGATTATATTGACGGACAGATGAAGGAGCTTCTTAAGAGTGCGGTTGATGAATATGTAAAGAATACAGGCGATAAAGAAGCATATTATCTGCAGCTTCCTGTTACCGAGGCTGACGGATTCGGATCAAGAAGCCATCCGGGCCATAAATCCCATCAAAATGCGTCTGAATGCCTGGTAAAGATGATCAGGGGGTTAGGATATTGAAAAAGAAGATAATTTGCCTGACAGCGGTAATATTTGCATCAATGAACCTTGTTGCCTGCAGTGAATTGTCAGAGCTTAAGGATACTTATTCAAGGCTTGGACACAGGTTATCCAGCGAGGCCAAATCTGTTGATGCGGAAACCGTTGATGAACTGATTGATGAGGCTAAAGCTAAAAAGGAAGAAGCCGAAGGAATTCTTTCCTCCACAGAAGATATAGGCCTTACTGATGTTGACGGGAAAGGTGTGAATTACACTTTTACCTATAACGGAGAGACCTTTGAAGCAAAATACACAACGGATAACTGGAAGATAATAGATTCATATAAAATAAGCAATATTGCTGATACCGTAATAATCTGCCAGGCTCTTATAGATGAGCATCCCATTCACGGACGCGATATGGAGTCCTACAGAACAGCTGACGATATGGCTTACGAGTGGCTTCAGCACAATATTGCTTACGAGATTTTACCTGATGACAATGATCTTAAGGCTCATTCAAAGGATGTAGATCTTGATCCTGCTGATCAGGGAAAAGATTTTGATGAAATCTATGAGGACAGAACCGGTAAGAAGTTCAGCCTGGATGATTTCAAATTTAACTGATTTTTCCGTTCATAATAAGAAGAACGTCATAGAATGCCTTTAGTGAACGGTCTTCCGTGTCTTCGCCTGTAATCTTTGCAAGCAGCATGGAAACCGGACTGAAGGCATTTAAATGTGTTCTGTCAGAGATAATCGGCAATCCGGCTTCATTGATCTGCCATTTATAGCCAAGCTCTGTCAGTTTATCTTTAAGCATAATTTCCCCTGCAAAGGTTCCCAGAGGAAGAGCGATATTTAGAGCAACATCAGTATTTACAAGGCCTTTGTCCTTGAGCTGACTGACCTGTACTGCAATTGCATCAATGCTTTCAAGAGAATCGATATTGTAATGAACATCTATATTAGCCATCTGTTTACACATAGACATGGCTTTATCACATAATTCTTCAATGTTAAAATCTTCAATTTTCATATAATAAACGATCCTTTTATGAATTTTGTGTAATACCTATAAGCAAAATCAATTATAGCAGATGAAGTATTGCAATTGACTATAATTATTATAAAATGTTTAGGTACAAATTATAAACGAAAGAGGAACAGTGCATGAATTCAGATATAATTAAGAATCTTGAGTATGTAAAGAAGGTTGAGAAGGAGATAATGACTTATTCTCATGCGGCAGCAATTCTTTCATACGATCAGGAAACAATATGTCCTCCCAAAGGAATGGAGGAACAGGGAGAAGTTAAGGCTTTTCTCGAGAATCAGGCGTTTAAGCTGACTAAAGATGAGAAGTTCATTGAGGCGTCAGAATACCTTTATGAGCACAGGGATGAGCTTGATGAGTGGGACAGAACACTTGCAGACCAGCTTCATCGCGGCTATATGAAGGAGAAGAATATCACACCTGAAAAAATGATGGAGTTTTCACTTGTCTACAATAAGGCATTTGTAGACTGGTCAGAAGCCAGAGCAGAGAGCGATTTTTCAAAGTTCAGGGATTCTCTTGCCAGGGTGATTGAAATAAACAAAGAAATCATCAAAATAAGAGATATCAAGAATGGCGGATCCGTATACGATCAGCTTCTTGATGATTATGAGAGAGCAATCACTTCTGAGAAGCTGGATGAATGCTTTGGAAAATGCAAGGAGAGATTATTACCTCTTCTTAAAAAGATAATGAACAGCAAGAAGACTATTCGCCGTGACTTTATGAGTATTGAGGTTACTGATGAACAGCAGGCAAAGATGGCAAAATGGCTTCTTCAGACTATTGATTTTGATCTTGAGAGAGGTGCATTCACAACATCAGAGCATCCTTTTACTGACGGCCTGGGCAAGGATGATATAAGAGTGACAACACATTATTATCCCAACTATTTTGCCGGAAGTATTTACTCTATAGTACATGAGGGAGGTCATGCTCTGTTTGAGAGTCTTCAGCCAAAAGAAAACTATGAACACTTCATCAATGGCGGTAAGACAATGGGAATGCATGAGTCTGTTTCCAGAATGTATGAGAACAGAATCGGCAGATCCAAGGAGTTTGTTCACCTTATATATCCCAAGGTTTGTGAGGTATTTCCACAGGTTATGGAAGGCGTTACCGAGAACGAGCTGTATGAAGCTCTTAATATCGTAGAACCTTCACTTATCAGAACTGAGGCAGATGAGCTTACTTATACTTTCCATATCATCATCAGATATGAGATTGAGAAGGATCTGATCGAAGGAAAGCTCACTGTAGATGAGGTTCCGAAGGTATGGAATCAGAAGTATAAAGAATACCTTGGAATTGAGCCTGAGACCGACAGAGACGGCGTTTTACAGGATGTACACTGGACCTTCGGATTTGGATATTTCCCGGCTTATGCAATAGGAAACATGTACAATGCGATGTACTATAACCGCATGAAGAATGAGATAGATATTAACGATCTTGTGGCTAAGGGGGATTTTGCTGCAATCAACAACTGGATGAAGGAAAATGTGTTTAAAAAGGCTGACAGACTTACTCCGTCAGAATGGATAAAGGATATAACAGGAAAAGAGCTGGATGCAGATGAATTCCTTGATTATCTTGAAGAGAAATACACTGAACTTTACGAGCTTTAATTAACGGAGTTATCATGGATTTTTTGCCAATATTTATGAAGATGGTGGAGCTGTTTATAGTTATTATCATTGGTTATGCAGCCACTGTGGCAGGTGTTATCAACAGGCAGATCAAATCGGCACTGAGTAAGATTATTTTATATATCTCAATGCCCTGTACGATAATCGCTTCTGTTGCAACCACAGAGACATTTCCAAGCGGAGAGCAGCTTGCCAGACTTCTTATTGTAGCTTTTACGAGCTATGGCGTGATGTTTATTCTCGGGAAAATAACCGGAATTATACTTGGTCTCAAGGGGCCACAAAGAGGAGCTGCCGAGTTTGGGATAATGTTTTCCAATGTGGGATTCATCGGGTTCCCTGTAACGGAAGCAATCTTTGGAACATCAGCACTTTTGTACACGTCCATTTTTAATCTGCCGTTTAATCTTCTGTGTTATTCACTGGGAGTATCGATGCTCAGGGCTGATATAGAGGATGAAAATGATGGCGCGAAGGTAAGCCCTTTAAAGAGATTTGCGGCATTATTCATATCACCTACATTGATTTCCAGCATTATTGCACTTATTATTGCGCTGTTTAAAATGGATGTGCCTGATATTATCACAAATACTACAGTAAGAGTGGGCGGCATAACAACGCCGGGAGCGCTGCTTATTATAGGAGCTGCACTTGCAGAAATGCCGGTAAAAGATATGTTTACAAACGTAAAAACGTATTTGTTTACCGTGTTTTCCGTAATAGTTACACCGCTTCTGATTTATCTGATATACAGGCCGTTTACTGCTGCAGATCCGCTTCTTCTGGGAGTTGCAGTGATAGTATTTGCAATGCCGGTAGCTACAGCGGGAACAATGCTGTGTGTACAGTATGGTGGGGATGAAAAGTTTATGGCTCAGACCACATTCCTTACCACACTGGTTTCTGTGGTAACTATTCCGTTATTGGCAGTATTTTTATCAATTTAAAATAAAGGCGTCTTGCGAAATCGCAAGACGCCTTTTCCTATCTTCTGATGTTGTTTAATGCACAAATTCAAAGCTTCTGAATGCACCGCTTCCGCTGCCCACAAATGTAAAATACAGGGCATTTACACCTGAAACAGGGGCGAAGGAGCATTTACCTTCGGTCCATATATTCTGTGAATTCACATCGATTTCGCCAAGAACATCGCCGTCCCAGGAGGTTTTTATCTGAACTTTTCCATTGAAATAGCCTCTGGTCCATATCCTGATTCCGGTCACATCTTTCATGTCGAAGTACTTGAATCCAGCGGTTGAGCCATCTGACATATATCTGATATAGCCAATCTGAGGATCTCCGTCCTTGCCGTCCTGAACGATCCTTGGTCCCGAAGCACCGACATACATAGAATGCTCAGGAGTAAAGAGGTTGCAGGCAATATATGCGGGATATTCTCCAATATCACTTAAAGGGCCGTTATTAAGGCCGCAGGATGTTATTTCAGGCTGGATAATATGGCCGTCGTTAGTAAATGATAGCTTTTCGGCACAGCCCTGTCTGCTGTACCAGGTATTGTTTGTGTGACGATGATAGAAAATATACCAGTCATCACCAATCTGTACCATGCTTCCGTGATTGTTTGCACCACTGGCCATTGGCATATCTGCGGGTTTGTACGAATCTATATGCAGGTCGCAGTTGCTTACGACTACACCGCCATAATTAAAGGGCCCTTCCGGCGAATCCGAGGTGGCGTAGCAAAGCTCGTGCATTACTTCGGAGGAGTAGATAAAGTAATATTTTCCACCCTTTTTGCGGATAGAGGGAGCTTCGAAGAATGCGTGTTTTTCGTAAGGCGTTCCCTGACTGTAGCAGCTTCCGGGTGCTATGATCTTTGGAGCTTTTTCCACTGTGAGCATATCGGAGCCAAGAACAGTGAGCATTGCTCCGGATCTGCTCTTATCACCCTGACCGCAAAAACCGGTAAATAGGTAGGTTTTTCCGTTCTCAGTAAGAACTCCGGGATCAAATTGAGGCTCATCACCTTCTTTGTCACCGAGTTTTGTCCCGTCCGGATAATGTACATAGCCCAGGAATTCATACTTTCCGGCAGGAGTGTCGCAGACAGCTACTGATACAACGGATACCTTATCAAGCACATAGTAGAGGTAGTATCTGCCATCCGGACCAACAGTGACATCCGGGGCGTACAGGCACATGTGACCATCCCTGTTAAGGGGATCAGAGGTCTTGGGATAAATGATGCCTTCATAGTGCCAGTTTCCAAGGTCGTTGATAGGAGCAGACCAGCATACATAGTCTCCGAGACAGAAGGTTTCGCCTTCGTAGAGGTCATGGGAACCATATACATATACCCTGTCACCGAAAACATAGGGCTCTCCGTCCGGAACATATTCCCATGAGGGAAGATAGGGGTTAACGGCCTGCTTTTTACCTGTCATTCCCAGACGTATACCGCCTTCATGAGAAGGAACAGCGCCTCTGCCGTCAAAGATCATCTCTGCCTTGTTATCTTCAGTGTATGGCTGCCAGAGGGGGAGCTTTTCTCCGCCCCAGTCACTTCCGTTGGGATCACCTGTTTTTATGAAGTTGGCGAACATATCGCACATTTGTCTTGAAAGCTCAAAATGGCGGCCTTTTAAAGGTCTCCAGCATTTTCCGAGAGTTTCAAAGAAGAACCAGAGATCTACGGAATGGAAGGTTCCGGGATGGTCTTCGCCGGGCATATCGGGATCAAATCTGTAATAGTAGTGATTCTGCCTGCTTCCGTTTTTGGCAGCATCTGCAAATGCGCTCTTTACGGACATTTCTACGATGCTGTTTCCATTCATCAGAAACTCGTCAGATGTATTGCCTGCTAAAACAGGAGCATCTGCGCAATCTCCCTTGATGAATTTTTCAACCGGATCGTCATTACAGAATACACCGTCCTGTATAGGGAACATGCGAGGATGAGTCTGGACATATTCACCATATTTTGCACGAAGAGTAAATGCGTCCAGTTTTCGTGCCTCTTCCAGGCTTTTTACACCGATAAAATCAAAGAATTCTTCACCTTTTTTTTCTGCTTCGCCAAGTGAAAGGGGATGAAAAATATCGGCATCATCATCGGGATGTCTGATAATTCCGCTGAATACGCAGGCTCCTTTAATTTTGTCAAAGTTATCTTTGCAGGTAAACTGGTGCATTACACTGGCACCACCTGCAGACTGACCGGCTATGGTAATGCGCTCCGGGTCTCCGCCGAAGGCTTCAATGTTTCTGTAAACCCAGGAAAGACCGGCTTTCTGGTCAAGAAGGCCAAAGTTACCCGGCGCATCCTTTGCTTCTGCTGTAATCTCCGGATGAGATAAAAATCCAAATAAAGCAAGACGATAGTTGACACTTACTACAATAACACCTCTGCGGGCGAGCTTTTCTCCGTCAAATTCCATTTCGGCGGTGTAACCCCATTGAAAGCCGCCACCAAAGTACCATACAAGTACCGGGAGTTTTTCGTCTTTTGATTTGGCAGGTGTCCATATATTCAGGTAAAGGCAATCTTCATTCATTGCGATTTCCGGATCTACGTGCCATTCTTTGCAATATACATCTGTACCTACTCCGGGAGTATCCTGAATGGAAATAGGCGCATATTCATAGGCTTTCAGCACACCCTCCCAATTTTTGGCAGGCTGCGGTGCGCGCCATCTGTTTTCGCCTGTCGGCGGTGCTGCAAATGGTATTCCTTTATAAACCGTTATTCTGGGATCTGAGCCGGGAAGGCCCTGAACTTCCCCGTTTTCAACGGCAGTTTTTCTAAGCATAAACGATACCTCCTGTTTTTTGATATACCAGTTTGATTTTATTAACTTTGATTTTGCATGGTCTATGCCATTATTGCGTTTTTTGTATTAAAGATTGCGAAATACAGCGCAATTTGTGATGTATATTCCGCAATTAGTTTGTGGAATGATAACGGCAGAATTTTTTATAATTTTTAAAGAATATCAGTACTATCGGGAGGAATAATTGTGATAGCAGAAATGATAGAAGCAAATTTGTTCGAGAATATTGAACTTTACAGGGAAATTAAGGGAATGGATGACCATAACCCGGTTATGACACAGAGATTTGGCGCGGATCCGTATGCCCTTGTATACAATGGCAGAGTTTATTTATATATGACAGGTGATGATCCGGTTTATGATGCAGAGGGCAAGCTGCAAGAGAATACTTACAGCAACATAAATACTATTAATGTTATTTCGTCAGATGATCTTGTTAACTGGACAGACCACGGAACAGTCTATGCTGCAGGTGACAATGGAGCTGCCAGCTGGGGAGCAAACTCATGGGCTCCGGCTGCTGCGTACAAGAATATAGATGGAAAGGACAAGTTCTTCCTCTATTTTGCCAACAATGGAAACGGAATTGCTGTTCTTACTGCAGACAGTCCGGTAGGACCGTTTACTGATCCGCTGAACGGACCGCTTATTTCAAGAAAAACACCTACCTGTGCTGAGGTTTCATGGCTCTTTGATCCGGCGGTTCTTATGGATGATGATGGCAGTGTATATATGTATTTCGGTGGAGGAATTCCTACGCCTGATATGGCATCAAATCCCGGAACAGCAAGAGTTGTAAGGCTTGCCGATGATATGATAAGCCTTGACGGCGATCCCAGACCTATTGAAAACGTTAAGTATCTTTTTGAAGATTCCGGAATAAATAAGATAAACGGCAATTATTACTATTCATATTGTTCGAATTTCAGCATGACTCCTGATGCGGAGAAAGAACTGGGATTTAATCAGGGAGAAATAGTAACAATGGTATCAAAGGATCCTATGGGACCTTTTGAGATGTACAAACCGGTTCTTAAGAATCCCGAGTATTTCTTTGGCCTTGGTGGAAACAATCATCACTGCATGTTTGAATTCAAGGGGCAGTGGTATATTGCATATCACAGCAGAATCCTCGAGAAAGCAATGAGAATGCTGGGAGGATACAGAAGTACAAATATAGATAAGATTAATCTGGATGATAATTACGGCCCCTGCAAATCGGAGGGCACAACACAGGGTGTTGAACAGATTAAGGCGCTTAATCCATATGAAGAGGTCATGGCAGTTACAATGGCTAACTGTGCAGGAGTAACCACAAGACAGCATGGTTCTGATGCCGTAAGATACGGCTCAGGAGAGATGATTCTGACTGGAATGCATGATGGCAGCTGGAGCTGTGTAGAGGGCGCTGTGTTTGAATACGGAAGTCCTTCGGGGATTGTTGTTAAGGCAAGAGGACGCGGAACAGGAGTGATAAGAGTGAGCCTTGATTCACCCGACGGAGAGGCAGTGGCTTATATACCTGTTAAGGCACCCGGTCAGAACTTTGTAGAGATTGAAGTACCTATAGAGAAGGAATTCTCTGGAAAACAAGATATTTATTTCACTTATGTAGGGGAGAACTATGAGCTCCTGTCCTGGAGATTTTTAAAATGAACAAAGAAAAAACTGCTTCCAAAGTATCCATAGGAGATATAAATCCGCTTATACCAATGGATTATCCCGATCCGGACGTAATACGTGTAGACGATACCTATTATATGGCAAGCACAACTATGCACTTTTTTCCCGGATGCGAGATATTGAGATCCTATGACCTGATCAATTGGGAGCATGCGGCTTATGTATATGATTATCTGGACAGTACGGAAGCACAGCGTCTGGAGCATGGGGAAAATATATACGGAAAAGGTATGTGGGCACCGTCTTTAAGGCGGCATAACGGGTGTTTTTATTTGAGTTTTTGCGCGAATGATACCAGAAAAACATACCTATATGAGTCTCCGGACATAGAAGGACCGTGGGAAAAGCATGTTATAGAGGGCTTTTATCATGACGGGAGTCTTCTGTTCGATGAAGACAGAGTATTTATTGCCTATGGAAACCGTGAGATCAAACTCCTTGAGCTCGAGCCTGATCTGAGTGGTCCTAAGTATGGCGGATTACACAGAACCATCATAAAAGAAGAAAATAATAATTTTCTTTCTTATGAAGGATGCCATATTTACAAGATACATGATAAATATCATGTTTTTCTTATTCACTCGAAGCCTGACAGATGGATGAGAACCCAGTGCTGCTTCAGCTCCTGCTCCCTTGAGGGCGAGTTCAGGGGAGGCGAGATTCTCTGCGAAGATATGGGCTATTTCGGTCAGGGAGTTGCCCAGGGCGGAATTGTTGATACTCCTGATGGCAGATGGTTCACAATTCTTTTTCAGGACAGAGGCGGAGTCGGAAGAACGCCGGTTCTGCTTCCTCTTAAGTGGAAAAACGGCAATCCGATCATAGAGGAGCACAGGACATTTCCTCTTGAAGTAGAAATAAACAGCACCAGACCGGATTATGAGTACAGCCCGCTGGCAGGAAGCGATGATTTTAGCGTTGCCAAGTTTACTTCGGACCGTAAAGACAGAAGAAGAGTCGGGAACCCTGAATTTGACTCTTTTGGAATGAAGAGTTTCTGGCAGTTTAATCACGAGCCTGTCCTTGGACTTGTTAATCAGGATGTGGAACATAGGAGATTCCTTATAAAAACAGGTGAGATATGTGACAAGTTCGACATGTCCAAGAATACTCTTACTCAGCGCCTGACTCTTCCAAGGAGCAGAGCAAGCGTTGTGGTAGACGGTACCATGCTGAATGAGGGCGACAGAGCGGGAATTGCGATTCTGTGCGAGAATTACATATATCTTGCCCTTGAAAAAACAGCTTCCGGTATGGATATGGTACTTGTTTCCAAGGAAAATGACGAGGAAACGGTTTTGTGGAAGAAGGAAGGTATCTCTGAAAGCGGAATGGAGTTCAGAATAGATGCCAATACCTTTGCGCCTGTTGGAAATGCGACGGTATTTTTCAGGAAAGCTTCGGAAAGTAAGTTTACTGCACTTCCTTTTGCAAAAAGCCTGAAATTTACACTTGGACATTTTACAGGATGCAGATTTGCTCTTTTTTGCTTTAGCACGCAAAAAAGCGGCGGAACCGCCGCTTTTTCAAACTTCAGATATGAGGTTTACTGAATATCAGATTACCTGTGATGTATCTTCTGTGGTTACTGCCTTGCTGTGTGCATCGTTCACACAATGGAAAAGTGCTCTGTAATCACCGGGGGTACATCCTTTTTTTGCCTTAAAGGTTCTGTTAAATGTAGATATACTCGAAAAGCCGGATTGAAGCGCAACGTCTGTTATTGAAAGATCATTCTGTGAAAGCAGTATTTCTGCAGCTTTGAGCCTGCGGCTTACAAGGTAATCATAGAATGTACTGTCCATATATTCCTTAAAGAGCCTTGTAAAGTGGAATTTGGAAAAACCACTGAATTCAGCCACATCATCCAGTGAAAGATCATCAGTATAGTGTTCATCTATATATTCCAGCACGCCATTAAGCCTGGTGAAGTAATCTCTTCTCTTATTGGGGCTGCTTTCCGTAAACAGATGGATCTGGCTGAGCTGGCATCTGGTCAGTAAAGTAAAGGCTTTGAGCAGGTTTGAATAGATTGAAAACTCATAAAACTCCGTTGACTGGAAGTATTCGTTCCAAATCTGGGTAAACAGGTCATAAACCTCACTGTAAACCGGAGCATATGTTTCAGGAGTAACATGAATAAATCCGTTTTTTACAAAAAGCATACCGGTATAGTCCTTGATAGGCGCGAAGAAATCCACATTAAAAAGGCATACAAATCTTGCACCTGATGAAGGAGCGTGAAGAGCGTGCATTTTACGGGGAGAAACCATGAATATTTCACCCGGTTGAACGTGATAAGAAACGTTATCAACCACAACATCATAGTAGTTCTCAATTGGAATTATTATCTCCATGGCATCATGCCAATGCGCTGAGAAATCCATAACTTCTACGTTATACCAGATTCGTACAGAAGTATCCTTGGCAAATATGGCGTTTTCCTTCTCTGCAACCAAAACTCTGCTTCTGAAATCTGCATTCTGCTCATAGAAATTAAGGTCTATCCGATCTTTTCTGGTCTTCATAACATGTCCTCATTATTTAAGAAGTCAATTATTGTTACGCATACGCATAAATTGCTAAAAGCAATCACTGCATTTACAAACTTTAGCATATATTGCTGGCACATACAATTGTATAACCGCCATTTTATGCGGGTTTGTGAAAATACCACAATTTCAGATACAGAAATTTGGCGTCAAAAAAGCAATATATGAGAATTAAAAAGCAATATTTTAGAAGAAAAATAAAAAATATCCGATGCGTAGATTTTGCGATTATGAACTTATTGTGTCCAGTAAATTATGAAAAAATAAAATAAGTAATAACTCGCAGACGGGCGACTATACAATGTGCACAAAAAAGGACTGGTGAATTTGTTTATCGTAAAGCAATAAGCGCAAAGGTAAAAGCAAAAACTGATAAGTACGTATATGGATTAACAGATATACTGTAGTAGCGATGAAGCTCTAGGGGCTTTTAGCAAGAAATGACAATTAGTGAGGAACGGTTCGTGAGGAAGTGTGATCTTGTTAATAAATACAGAATCATGAATGTAGTGGCAATTGCTTCGGCGGCCATATTGATGTCGGGATGCGGCAATAACACGGATAAAGCTGCAGGCGCAGCAGATACGCAGATTACGGCTGAGGAAGAGACATCAGATGAAACTACAGCAATAAATGATAACGCAGATGATGCTGAATCAGATGAATCAGAAAGTGATTCTTCTATTATAAATGAAGAATCAGACGATTCCGAAGGTGCTTCCGATGGAGAAAGCGAAGATATGGCAGAAACAATTCCTATATTAAAGGATTGTGTGAAACAGAAAATGGGATGCAGATTCGGATGCGCGATTACCGGACAGGAACCCTGGGATATACAGCTGTGGAACCTGGTAACGGAGCAGTTCAATTGCGTAACGCTGGGAAATGAGCTCAAGCCGGATTCACTGTTTGGATACAGCAATGAGGTTTGCCCCGGAACTGAAGAGGTTGAACTTAACGGAGAAATGATTACCGTTCCGGTATTGAACTTTAAAAATCCCGAAAAGGTTCTGAACAAGATACTTAAATGGAATGAAGCAAATCCGGACAAGAGCCTGCAGGTACGAGGACATGTGCTTTTGTGGCATTCACAGACTCCTGAATGGTTTTTCCATGAGGATTATGACAAGACAAAGCCTTATGTATCTGCTGAGGAAATGGATAAGAGACAGGAATGGTACATAAAATCTGTTCTTCAGCACTTCACCGGAGAGGACAGCCAGTATAAAGATCTGTTCTATGGATGGGATGTGGTTAATGAAGCAATTTCCGATGCAACAGGAACCTACAGAACCGATACGGAGAACCCGGATGAAGATCTGTTGCAGGATACTCACGGAAATAATTCCAGCTGGTGGCATGTTTATCAGAATGAAAGCTTCATTATAAATGCATTTAAATATGCAAACAAATATGCGCCGGAAACTTTGGAGTTATATTACAACGATTATAACGAGTGCGATGCCAAGAAGAGAGCGGGCATAATTGAACTTTTACAAGCTATTAAAGATGCCGAAGGAGCTCCCGGAGAGGGCACAAGAATTACAGCCATGGGGATGCAGGGACATTACGGTGTAAACGGTCCTTCAAATGCTGAGATTGAAACAAGTGCCAAGGCATATGGCAAGATCGTTGGAAATGTCCAGATCACAGAGTGGGATATGCGGGCAAGCGATGAGTTTGACAGCGCTGACGCAGAGCTTGTTGAGAAGGAATACGAGAAACAGAGAAAGATGTACAACCTTCAGTACTACGGCCTTTGGTCGGCACAGAACTCCGGTGAGGTCAAGGTTACAGGAATGACCTTCTGGGGAACAGTTGATAAGTGCTCATGGTTACAGTTCAGATCCAATGTGGGTGGCGGAAATAAAACAGGACAGTCCCAATGCCCGCTTCTATTTGATAATTTTTACAAGCCTAAGCCGTGCTTCTACGTATTTGCGGCTACAGAATAAGGACTTTGGTGGATAACATGAAAAAGACTTCCAGAAAAATTCTAATAGCTGTAGGTGTAATTGCAGCAATCATACTTATAGGTGTACTGATGTCCATGAGAGGAATTGAAAATTTCTCAGACAAGTACGAGGGACAGGATTTAACAGCAGATGTTTCCGGCATGGAGAGAAACGGAACTTACACAGAATACCTGAATGCACACGAAGGTGCAGATAGACCGGAACAGTCAATTGAAATAAATCTCTTTGAGAACACATCTGAAGGAGAGGTTCGTGAGGAGTCAGGAGTTCAGGGGAACGGCAACAAGGCGCTGTTTACCGGAACGGGATCAAAGGTTACATGGAATGTGGATGTTCCGAAAGCTGGATTCTATAACCTTTATGTTGAGTATCTCATTCCTGAGTCAAGAGGAGTTCCGGCAGAGAGAGCAGTGCTCATAAACGGAGAAGCACCTTTTGGAGATGCAAAAAGTATTGTCTTCACAAGAATGTGGACAAATGGCGGAGAAGTTAAAGTAGATAACCAGAAAAATGAAATCAGACCTTCACAGGTTGAGGTGTTTGACTGGCAGGGCGCTTACTTTAGAGATGACATGGGATTCATAACTGAACCCTATTGCTTCTATTTTGAAAAAGGCGAGAATCAGCTGACATTGGAAGCTGAGAATGAGCCGATGTATATTTCTAAACTGGAAATAAAGGGAATTGCTAAAGCAAAGAACTATCAGGACTATCTTGCAGCCTGTGGCGGAAAAGAAGGCGGAGATGCTTCGAAGACATATATGCAGACAATTCAGGGAGAGGATTCAACAATTCGTTCGGAATCATCACTGTATGCAAAATATGACAGAGCGTCACCTACAACTGTACCTAACAGCGTAACTCATACAGTACTCAACTACGTTGGCGGTGACAGCTGGAGAAGTTCAGGTCAGTGGATCGAGTGGGATTTTGAAGTTCCTGAAGACGGTTTTTATAACTTTATGATCAAGGGACGACAGAATTATTCAAGAGGAGCTGTATCTAATAGAAGAGTTCTTATTGATGGCGAGGTACCCTTTGATGAATTGAACGAGGTTTCATTCCCGTTTGAAAATGATTGGAATTGCCTTGATCTTGCAGATGAAAATGGAACACCGTACAACATTTACCTTGAAAAAGGTAAGCATACCATAAGACTTGAAGCAACACTTGGAGGAATCGGACCGATTCTTGAAGAGCTTGAGGATTCAACCTACAGATTGAACCAGATATACAGAAGAATCCTTGTATATACCGGTGCAAGTCCGGATCAGTACAGAGACTATCATATAGAAAGTACGTATCCTGAAATAATGGAAGCCATGGATCTTGAGTCCAAGAGACTTTACAAGATAGTTGATGACATGGTTGCTTACAGCGGACAGAAAGCTGATCAGATTGCTTCTGCACAGACAGTTGCACAGCAGCTTGAAAGATTCTGCAAAAAGCCTCAGAAGATAACAACAGAGTTTACAACCTTTAAGGATAACATCACAGCTCTTGGTACTGCTTCTCTTAACATGAGTGATACCAAGCTGGATATAGATTATCTGGTAGTTTCCGGAACGGGTGTAACCCCGAAAAAGGATAAGGCAAACTTCTTTACAAAGTTTGGCCATGAAGTTAAGTCATTCGTTGCATCATTCTTTGTTGACTACAATTCAGTCGGTGATGTTTACGATGAGAATTCATCAGACCAGGTCGTAAAGGTATGGATTCTTACCGGACGAGATCAGGGTACGATCTTAAAATCAATGGTTGACGATACTTTCACTCCTGAGAGTGGTGTGAAGGTCAATGTAGAAATAGTTGCTGCAGATGCACTTCTTAATGCAGTACTTGCCGGAAGAGGACCTAATGTAGTTCTTTCCGTAGGCGCAGATCAGCCTGTAAACTACGCACTTCGTGGAGCTGCTGAAGATATTACTCAGTTTGAAGGATGGGAAGATGTACTTGCTCATTATTCAGAAAGCTCTTATGAGCAGTACAGACTTGACGGACATGTATATGGTGTTCCTGAGACACAGACATTCAACGTAATGTTCTATAGAAAAGATGTCCTTGAGGAGCTTGGACTTGAGCCTCCTCAGACATGGAAGGAACTCATTGAAATGCTTCCTACAATCCAGGGTAATAACCTTTCTGTTGCGATACCTACCGCAGCAGGTAGTAGCGGAGCTGCAACAGCGTCAACTGCAATTATGTCAAATGCACCGGATCTTTCAATGTATTTCTCACTGCTTTACCAGAATGGCGGTGATATGTATAACGAAAACGGTACAAAGACAACAGTAAATACGGAAGCAGGTGTTGAGGCGTTTGATGACTATGTAAGATACTTCAACGATTATAACCTCCCGGTTATTTACGATTTTGTAAGCCGATTCAGATCAGGAGAGATGCCAATTGGTATCGCACCTTACTCAACATATAACACACTTATGGTATCAGCGCCTGAAATAAGAGGTTTGTGGGATTTCACACTTATCCCCGGAACCAAGAAAGCTGACGGAAGCATTGATCGCTCAGATTTCATCACAGGCAGTGCCACAATGATGATCAAGACAGAAAATGATGAACTCAGACAGAATTCCTGGGAGTTCATGAAGTGGTGGGCTGAACCTGATACACAGGTAAGATTTGGTCGAGAGATAGAAGCTCTTCTCGGATCTTCCGCAAGATATGCAACAGCTAACAGAGATGCCTTCAAGAACCTGTCCTGGAGTGCAGAAGATATAGAAGTACTTGATGCACAGTGGGATCAGACAGTAGGTATCAGAGAAGTGCCCGGTGGATACTTCACAGGCCGTCACATCTCTAATGCGATACGTAAGGTTATAAATGAGAAGGTGGACTCACGTGAGACCATTATCGATTACTCAATCATGATTGATGAAGAGATTGAGAAGAAGAGGAAAGAGTTCGGAATGCCACTGGAATAAGCGGCACGAATGCACAAGATTCCGACAATTTAGGAGAGAAAGAATGAAAGAGTATCTTCAAAAGTATATTGCCCTGCGCAAACACAATGCGCAGGTAGCATATAAAAAAGCTAAAAATCGAAAAATGTGCTATCTCTTTCTTGCACCTTATGCGATTTTGTTCACTATGTTTTATGTTTTTCCGGTTCTTGCATCCATTTATTTCAGCTTTACATATTACAACGTGCTTGAGCCACCGAGATTTATCGGATTGCAGAACTATATAAGCCTTATACTTCAGGATGACATTTTCCTGATCGGTGTGAAAAACACACTTATGATTGCCGTTATAACCGGACCGCTTGGTTATATAATGTCTTTCCTTTTTGCTTGGCTTATAAATGAGCTTCCAAGATGGATTCGAAGCATTGCGGTAATGGTATTCTACGCACCGTCAATTGCAGGTAACTGTTTTGTTATCTTCTCTGTACTTTTCAGAGGTGATGCATATGGACATGTTAATGCATTTTTGATGAATGTCGGAATTATTGATAAGCCTATCCTGTGGCTGGTAAATCCAACATACATGTTACCTATCTGTATGCTGGTAATCCTCTGGATGAGTCTTGGTTCCGGATTCCTTTCCTTTGTAGCTGGTCTTCAGGGTGTAGACAGATCCCAATATGAAGCCGGATATATGGATGGTGTAAAGAATCGCTGGCAGGAGCTTTGGTTTATAACACTTCCCAGCATGAAGCCCATGCTGATGTTCGGTGCGGTTATGTCAATAACACAGGCATTTAACGTTGCAGATGTAACCATGCAGCTTTGCGGATTTCCGAGTACGGACTATGCTGCTAGAACTATCGTAGCGCACCTTATTGACTACGGTTCACTTAGATTTGAAATGGGATATGCATGTGCGATAGCAACTATCCTGTTCCTGATGATGATTTTATGCAACAAGGCAATTCAAAGTCTCTTGAGGAGAGTGGGAACCTGACATGAGTAAATTAGATAGCAAGAAAAAAATAGAAAAAGAGCAAAAAGAACAGGTTTACCGTAAAAAACTGATAAAGAAAAGGAAGCCTAATCGTTCAATAGCGGGTGATATTTTCCTGTATTTATTCTTATTACTGGTAGCTTTCATTATGGCTTTCCCGCTTATATATGCGGTAAGTAGTGCCTTAAAGCCACTGGATGAGCTGTTTAAGTTCCCGCCTACGATTTTACCTCAGCATCCTACAATGGATAACTTCCTTGATCTGTTCGTTACAATGGGTAAATCCTGGGTTACATTCTCAAGATACCTGTTTAATACAGTATTTATTACATTTGTGGGAACTTTCGGACATTTGATCATCGCTTCAATGGCGGCATTTGTACTTGCAAAGTATGAATTCCCCGGTAATCAGACATTCTTCAAACTTGTTACTGTAGCGATGATGTTCACAGGATATGTAACAGCTATTCCTAACTACATTATCCTGAACAAACTTGGATGGATTGATACATATTGGGCAATAATCATTCCTGCATTTGCTTCACCTCTGGGACTTTTCCTTATGAAGCAGTTCATGGAAGGACTTCCGACTTCACTTATTGAAGCAGCCAAAATCGATGGAGCGAATGAGTGGAAGGTATTTTACGGAATAGTAATGCCGAATGTTAAGCCTGCGTGGATGACACTTATCATCTTCTCAGTACAGGCACTTTGGAATAACAGAGCATCAACCTTTATATATTCTGAGCAGAAAAAGACACTGGTATTTGCACTTCAGCAGATTCAGAGCGGTGGTATTGCAAGAACAGGTCAGGGTGCAGCCGTTCTGGTTGTAGTAATGATCGTGCCGATTATCATCTTCGTACTGTCACAGAGTCAGATTCTCGAAACAATGGCAAGTTCAGGATTGAAGGACTAATGGTTGAAAGGACCAATGTTTATGCGTAACAATAACTTCTTTATAAAAACTGCAGCAGCTGTGGCTGCGGTGGCATTTACACTGTTTGCACCGATTACTGCATATGCATCAACAGAATACGGATATACATATAACTACGATTACTGGGGTGATGTACAGGAAAGTGCGGATTTCTACAATGTGTGCAAGGTATTTACATCTTCAGATCTTGGACTTGATGTAAAACTTAAATCACCACAGGGAATGTTCTTATATAGGGACAGCATTTTCATATGTGACAGCGGTAATAACAGAATTATCGAGTTAAAGAGGAATTCCGCAGAGAACCTTGAAGTTGTGAATATCATTGATTCATTTAAGGGTGGAAGCGGAGAAAACACATTCAACAATCCCACGGATTTTGCGGTTTCTGAAGATGGTAATTACTTTATAGCAGACCAGGGAAATGCAAGAATCCTTAAGCTTGATAAGGATCTAAACTTCCTGCTTGAGATTGGAAAACCGGATGACAATACACTTGATCCCAAGCTTGTATTCCAGCCGAACAAACTGGTAATCGATACTGCAGAGCGTGTTTACTGCATAGCAACAGGTATCAACAAGGGTCTTGTTAAATATGAGAATGACGGAACTTTCTCAGGATTTGTAGGAGCAACACCGGTTACTTTTGACTGGACAGACTACATCTGGAAGAAGTTTGCATCTCAGGAACAGAGAGCAAAGATGGTTTCTTTCGTTCCTACAGAGTACAGCAACATATTTATTGATCATGAAGGATTCATCTATGCCACAAATGGTACGGCAAAGGGTGAAGACTTAAAAGCCGGAAAGGCAGATGCTGTAAGAAAACTTAACCTTGTAGGCAGCAATATTCTCGTACAGAACGGTGAATACAGGGTATATGGTGATCTGTATTTCGGATCAGGCGGTGGTTATGAAGGACCCTCACAGTTCACAGATGTAACCGTAATGGACAATGACATCTACACCTGTCTGGATAAGAACAGAGGTCGTCTGTTTGGATATGATGACCAGGGACGTATGGTTTTTGCCTTTGGTGGAAACGGTAACATGGATGGCTATTTCAGACAGCCTTCTGCAATTGAACACTACGGACATGAACTTTATGTTCTTGATAGTCTTGACTGCTCAATAACAAGCTTTGTTCCCACAGAATTTGGAAATCTTGTTTATGACGCAATCGAGAAGTTTGATCAGGGTGATTACGTCGGATCAGGTGATGCATGGCGTGAAGTCATGAACCAGAATGGAAACTATGATCTTGCATATATAGGAATAGGAAGAGCTCTTCTGAGGCAGAAACAATACAAAGAAGCAATGAGGTATTTCGAGCTTAAGTATGACGCAAAGAACTATTCTAAAGCATACAAGCAATACAGAAAAGAATGGGTTGAAGATCACATAGTGATAATCGTGATCGTAATATTGGCGCTTTTCCTTATTCCATCTGGAATAGGAAGAATAAAGAAAATACGTCATGAAATAGATACAGCAGATATCTTTGTTTCTGGCAGAAACGGGTGAAGAAATGATCGCAAATATTAAACCGGATATGACAATAAAAGAAAAGTATATAGATTCTTTGAAATTCGCTCTCTATTGTATGACTCATCCATTAGATGGATTCTGGGATCTTACACATGAAAAGAGAGGAACCTTTGCGGCTGCGAATACGATTCTTGTGCTGACACTGCTGATACGTATTTTAAAACTGCGATATACAAGTTTCATAATAATGACTGTTTACTGGGAAGATCTTAATATTTTCCTTTATCTTGCAAGTATCCTATTCCCGCTTTCACTCTGGGTAGTAGGAAACTGGGGACTTACAACACTGTTTGATGGAAAAGGTAAACTGGGACAGGTATATATGGCAACATGCTATGCGCTTACGCCGTATCCACTTATACAGTTCCCGCTTATGGTTTTTTCAAACTTTGTAACAGTTGAAGAATCGCAGTTTTATTCGGTTCTGAGTGCTTTATCGCTTGTATATGCGGCAATTCTGGTAGTCGTAGCAATGGGCCAGATCCATGAGTATACCGCACAGAAAAATATTCTTTTTACCGTAGCTACACTTTTTGCAATGCTGGTAATGATATTCATCCTGATGATCTTCTTCAGTATGATTTCTCAGGGAGTTGCATACTTCATTTCCCTTGCAAGAGAATTGATGTTCCGAATATAGGAGTAACAAAAGATGGCAAACTTGAAAACAAAGGATATAGCAAAAAAAATAGGAAAAAAGCTTTTATCATTTCTTCCTCAGATAATAATTCTTTTGGTTATTCTTTTCGGAGTAATCTACGTTGTGAATTTTAATACCGGTGAGGGAGAGAAAGAAGCAATTAAGCCCTATACATATGAGGGCGAAGGGGATGAGACAGTTGTTGAAAATGATGAGCTTAAGCTCGTAATGGATAATAAGACAACAGCTTTCTCAATCGAGGTTAAAGATACCGGAAAGGTATGGTATTCAAATCCTCAGAATGCTGCAGAAGACGCAATCGCGCTTCCTGATGAGAAGGCACTCCTTCAGTCACCTCTTATCATGAGTTATTCAGTTACAGCTGGACTTGAGACCACATATAACTCTTTTACCTATAGTACACAAAACGGTATATACGAAATAGTTCCCGGAGATAAAGAAATCAGAGTTAATTATTCGATGGGGAATGTTGAAAAAGAGTATGTTATACCTCCTGTAATTACCAAAAAGAAAATGAAGAAGCTTCTCAAGAAGATGGATAGTAAGGATGCAGATCTTGTTAAGCAGTACTACAAAAAGTATGACCTGAAAAAGCTTAAATCCAACGAAAACGAGGACGAGCTCCTTGCCAGCTATCCTATTCTTTCAGAGACGGCAATCTGGGTACTCAGAGATTCAACCAAGGAGAATACAAAGAAACAGCTTGAAGGATTTTTCGAGGCTGCCGGTTATTCATATGATGATTATCTTGCTGATAAAGAGCTTGATATGGCTGAGAAGTCATCAGATAACCCGATTTTTAATGTAAGTATAATTTATAAACTTGAGGGTAAGGACCTTGTTGTAGAGATTCCTTACAGTGATCTTGCCTATAACACAGATACACCTATTTACACAATTACACCGCTGCCGTATTTCGGAGCAGGCGGTTCAGAAGAAAATGGATTTATGCTTGTGCCTGAAGGCGGCGGAGCAACTATTAACTTCAATAACGGAAAAACATCACAGAGCAGTTATTACGCAAATGTATACGGATGGGACAAATGTCTTTCAAGGGATGCCGTTGTACATGATACAAGAGCTTCTTACGGAGTGTACGGAGTGTCAGAAGGAGAGAACTCATTTATATGTGTTCTTGAGGACGGAAGATCCTATGCATCAGTTCAGGCTGATATAGCAGGAAAGAACAACAGCTTTAACTATGTAAATGCAATTTACAGCATATCCCAGAGAGAAAAGTATGATGTAGGCGATATTGCTAACAGTGATATTTACGAATATATTAACAAGCTCCCGGATGAATCAATTTCACAGAGATATTCCTTTATCGATTCCGGAAGCTATGTAGATATGGCTAAGACCTACAGCAAATATCTGCAGAAGGAATATGAAGGTTATCTTAATCCTATAGAAGCTGAATCCACACCGGTTGCAATCGAGATAATCGGAGCAATCGATAAGGTAAAGCAGATAGCAGGTATTCCCGTATCAAGACCTCTGAAGCTGACAAGCTACAATGAAGCTTCGGACATGATATCAGAGCTTGGAAACCTGGGCGTTAAAAACATGAGCGTTAAGCTTACAGGCTGGTGCAACGGAGGTGTTAAGCAGAAGCTCCTCTCAAAGGCTAAGCCGATAAGTGAGCTGGGAAGTAAAAAAGACCTTCAGAACCTGATAAATACAGCTGATCAGAATGACGCAAAGGTTTACTTTAACGGAATTACACATTATGCATATGACAGTAATCTTCTGGACGGCTTCTTCTCATACAGAGATGCAGCAAAACTCATCAGTAAGAGCCGTGCAGAGCTTCATGAATACAGCCATGTAACATATGCAGCCAGAGAAAACTCAGATATGACATACTACCTCCTTCATACTGAGCTGGCTGACAAGATGGCTGACACGCTTACAAAGTCAGCAAATAAGTATGGCGCAGGCGTATCCTTCCAGGATACCGGAAAGGATCTTTCATCAGATTTTTACAGAAAGAACACCTATTCCAGACAGGCAGCACTTAAGCTACAGATTGAACGCCTGAAAGAAACAGCGGATGCTGGTACACCCATTATGGTTAATGTGGGTAATGATTATGCAGTACCATTTGCAAATATGATCACAAATATGGATCTTAGAGGAAGTGAGTACACAATCCTCGATGAATATGTTCCATTCTTCCAGCTGGCAATACATGGAAGGGTAAATTACACAGGCGAATCAATAAATATCTGTGGAAATGCCGAGAATGAAGTGCTTTACAGCGCAGAGTACGGTGCAGGACTCCAGTTCACACTGATGAATGAGACATCATTTGCAACACAGAAAACACTGTACACAGACTACTATGGATCAACCTTTGATGCATGGAAAGATAAGATGATCGACATCTACACAAGATATAACAACGAGCTTGGACATGTTTTCAATCAGGAAATGGTTGATCATAAGAATCTGACTTCAGATGTTTCACGAACAGAATATGCGGACGGTACAGCCGTATACGTAAACTACGGATACAGTGATTACACATCAGAGGACGGAGTTAAGGTTCCGGCAAGAGACTACGTAGTAGCAAGATGAAAGAGGGCACGAAATGAGTAAGCAAAATAATAAACTGGCTGGCCTTCAGAAGCGCAAGGCAATATCGGGATACCTGTTTATATCCCCGTTTATAATCGGTTTCCTTGTGTTTTTGATAAAGCCGTTGATTGAATCACTATATATGAGTTTTTGTCAGGTAGATCTGGCAGCCGGAACAGTTACCAAAACCTTTAGCGGTATAGCAAATTATATATTTGCATTCAGGGTTGATCCGGAATATACAAGACTCCTGGTAGAAGAAGTCTCAAGAATGATGGTGTATTCACTTGCCATAATAGTATTCAGCTTTTTCGTGGCCTTGATACTCAATCAGGAATTCAAGGGAAGAGCTTTGGTAAGAGCAATATTCTTCCTTCCGGTTATCCTTTCATCCGGTGTTATCGTTGGACTTGAGTCTAACAATGAACTGATCGCTAATCTGGCACAGACTATTGAGAAAACAACAGAAGGCGTAAGCGTTACAGCAGCGCTTGAAAATGTTTTAAGAACAGCAGGTGTCGGTGTAAGAGCATATGAAAAGGTATTTGAGGTTATCGATAACATCTATGATGTAGCGCTTGCATCAGGAATTCAGATAATTATCTTCCTGTCAGGATTGCAGACAATCTCAACAAGTATGTATGAGGCAGCTGACATTGAGGGATGTACAAAATGGGAAAGCCTTTGGAAGATCACTTTCCCCATGGTAAGTTCAATGTTCCTTGTTAACTGGATTTACACTGTAGTCGATTTCTGCATGAGATCCGACAACAAGGTAATTGAGAAGATCCAGAAGGTTATGATCGATCAGCAGCAATACGGTAATGCATCAGCAATGTCCTGGATTTACTTTGTACTGGTCCTGGCATTTGTGGGAATTACATCATTATTGATTTCAAAGAGGGTTTATTACTATGACTAATGCAGAAGCGCTTGTAAGCTACAAAAAAATGTCATTTTGGGAAAGAAACAAGCTGTCAGGCGGATATCTTTTAAAGAAAAAAGCACTTGAAAGAGCTGTCAGCATAGTGAGATTCATTCTTTTGTTCGGAATGTGTTTCATGATACTTCAGCCTATATTTAATAAGATTTCAGTAAGCTTCATGACTGAGCAGGATTTGTATAACCCTATTGTTATTTCAATACCGGTTCATCCTACAACTGCTAATTACAGACTTGCAGCGGAGCTTATGAACTTTAAGACAGCAGTTGTCAACTCACTGTTAATCTCAATTACTATAGCTTTACTTCAGATAGCTATGTGTACTCTGGTAGGTTACGGATTTGCAAGATTCAATTTCCCGCTTAAGAAATTCTGGTTTGCATGTGTGCTTCTTGTAATCCTTATTCCTCCGCAGACAATCGCAAGCTCACTGCATTTGCATTTCAGATACTTTGATATTCTTGGATTATGCAAACTGATAACAGGAGCAACAATAAATCTGCGCGGTTCCAAATTACCATATTATCTGATGAGTGCCGGATGTATGGGATTAAAGAACGGATTATATATTTACATGATCCGCCAGTATTTCAGAAACATTCCCGGAGACCTTGAAGAGGCTGCATACGTTGATGGATGTGGAACATTAAAGACATTCCTTGTTATCATGCTTCCTCAGGCCAAGCCGATACTTACATCATGTTTCCTGTTCGCCTTTGTATGGCAGTGGACAGACGGTTTTTATTCAAGAATGTTCCTTGGTTCAACAAAGCTTGTAAGTACAGGCCTTTCAAGAATCGTAGATAGTCTTGGTGCATATATACAGCGAATAAACGGTGTTAAAACTACAATATCCATTGCTTATTCCAACTGTATTCTTGCAACCGGTACATTGATCATCATAGTTCCGCTTATAGTTATTTATCTGTTTGCACAGAGAGCGTTTGTTGAAAGTATCAGCAGCACCGGTATCAAGATGTAATTACGTATGCAATTATCAATATATTGATAAATAATTAAGGTATCTACCATTTCTATAGCAGAGATGGAGAATATAGTTTCCTATGAGTAGGAGAAGACAAAGGAGGAAGAGAATATGAAAAAGTCTCTCACGACAAAAACTACAGCCGTTATTACAACGGCAGCTATGCTCATGAGTATGGCAGCTTGCGGCGGAAACACCGCAGAAACACCTGCAGAAGCAGACAAGACTGAGACATCAGCTGAGGCAACTGAGGATACTGCAGAAGATACAGCTGAGGAGAAGGATGAAGAGAAGACAGAAGAAGCTGATGCAGAAGATGCAGATGACGATGATGATGACGACGATGAGGATACAGCTGCAGCTAATTCTGACTATGATCCTTATCAGGTAAAGACAGATGCTGATGGCAACCCTATCGACCTTGGCGGTATGGAAATCGTAATCCGTGACTGGTGGTCAGGTGATCCGGAAGATCCCAAGAACGATTATGAAGAGGCTCAGAAGGAGTACAGAGACTGGATTCAGAAGACTTACAACTTCACAATTAAGCAGCAGGCTATTTCTGATTGGGGTTCAACTCCTACAGATTTCGTAGACTATGCTACAGCAGGTGATGATGGAAACAACTACATCTTCGTTCTTCGTAACGATCCTGCAATCACATCAGCTATGGCTAACGGCCTTATGTATGACCTTTCTACACTGGATTGCCTTGATTTCTCACAGGATAAGTTCCAGAGAAATAAGGTACATGAGCAGTTCTCAAAGGGCAGTGGCATCTATGCTATGGCTACAGGCTATTCAGAGCCCAGAGAAGGTGTATTCTTCAACAAGAGACTTCTTACAGAGGCAGGTATCGATCCTGAGTCTATCTATGACATGCAGGCTGATGGCACATGGACATGGGATAAGTTTGAAGAAGTAATGAGCAAGGTTCAGAGAGATACAGATAATGATGGTGTTATCGATGTTTGGGGTATGACAACAAATGAAGGTCAGATGACACCTCAGGCTATCTTCTCAAATGGCAGTGACATTGTTGGTAAGGATGCAAGCGGTAAGTACACATATGATCTTGAAGAGCCCGCTACACTTGAAGCTCTTGAGTGGTGTGTAAAGGTTTACACAGACTATGATATGCCCGATCCGGAAGGCGCTGAGTGGGATTACTATAAAGAAGCTTTCGTAAATGGTATGGCAGCATTCATGCCTGAGCAGGAATATGCAGGTAATTCAGGTGCATTCCTTAACGATATGGCTGATGAAGTTGGCTTTGTAATGTTCCCTAAGGGACCCAGCGCATCAGATTACAACAACGTTTGGATTGATAACCCTCATGCAATTCCCGGATGCTATGATGCAGACAAGGCATGGAAGCTCGCATTTGCTTACAACCTTTACACAGAGGCTCCTGCAGCTGAGTACTTAGATTACAACGGACACATCTCAAGTGCACGTAATGGTATCTTCGATAGCAGAGCATGTGATGAGACAATTCCTATGATGTGCGAAGCATCACACGGCAGCATCGGATATCACTCCATGATTCCTAACATGGATATCGGTCCTGACCTTATCTACAACGTAGCAGCTGGTGCAGTTGTATCAGAGCTTGTTGAAGGTATCCGTGATACATGGAAGGCTTACATTGACGAAGCTAATAAATAATAACTGATAAAAAGATCATAAATGGTCTGAATATCAATTATATTAAGAAAGATAATTAAGGGGCGGCTCTTATTATAAGCCGCCTCTTTAATCTCTTTATAGAAAAAATGATTTTTATATAATATGGGGTTTTCAGTATGGGTAAAGTAAAATTTCATCTTCCGGGACTTCGATACAATTATCCTTTAAATATGTTTTGGATTAGCCTTCTGGAGCAGCACCCGGAGTACTTTAGAGAGGGGATAGAAATAGCTTCATTTTTTGGTGCATTTCCCCTTGCTTTATGGAATGGAGGAAGGTTCCTGGGAAATGATCAGTGTGATGCAGCATTTGTTGAGAATGTAGTAAAAAGTATAAATGCGAAGGGAATACCAATCAGATATACTTTTACGAATCCGCTTCTTACTGAGAAGGATCTTGATGATCCTTTCTGCAATTTCTGTATGAAGGTTGCAGATAACGGTATGAATGAAGTTTTGGTTTTTTCTGAGATATTGGAAAAGTATCTTAGACAGAAGTATCCTTCATATCATTTCAACAGTACCACTTGTAAGGAAATACGCGATGTGGACAGCCTTAATGAAGAAATGAATAAGGATTACAAGTACGTCGTATTGGATTATAATTTAAATAATCATTGGGATCTGCTTGAAAAGGTAGAGCACAAAGAAAAGCTGGAAGTGCTTATTAACGCCTGCTGTGTGCCGGACTGTAAGCGCAGAGGTGATCACTACAAAAATATAGCTATAAATCAGAGAACAACCCTTGAGAACAGAAAGCTTCCCAAGGATAAAAGAAAGCCCATTATTCCATGGACATGTGAGTATGGCGATAAAAACTGTATTTACACCATTCAGGAGTATTCAACATTTGTTTCTCCGGAGCTTATTTGGGAGAAGTATGTTCCTATGGGCATAAATAACTTTAAAATTGAGGGCAGGACAGGCAATCTATTCTCGCTGATAGAAACCTATTGCTTCTATATGATCAAGCCTGAAAAGGTTGGCGAGGCAAGGCTGCTTCTGATGAGAAATCTTGAGGCGTCAGGGATTGTAACTGTAAATAAGCCCCGCCCGGGAGTATTTGAGGAAAAGTAAATGATAAGAAAACAAGGAAAAAGACTAATTGCAGCAGTAACCATGGCAGCTTTGCTTACAGCTTCCGGTTGTGGAAGCAAGACCGCTGAAAACAATGGATCAGAGGCGGTAAGTTCAGCTGTCGAAGAGGCAACAGCAGTGGCAAGCGAAGAAGAATCGGCCAGTGAAGATGCTTCAGAAGAAAAAACTGAAGAATCAGAAGCTTCAGAGGAAGCAATAGCTGAAGAAGCTACAGAATCCACAGAAGCTGCTGAAACCGCAGACAGTGCACAAACACAGGAGGAA
>CAMVLM010000009.1 GCA_947168335.1 uncultured Butyrivibrio sp.
TAAGGACCTTGCTGATTTCAAGGGACTTGATTCCAAGATAGCTGGAGATCCTGATGTACTCATCGCTCCCAATATCCATGCTGGAAATATCATGGGTAAGATGTATGCAATCAGCTGCGGAGGAAAGATGGCAGGCTTTATTGTAGGAGCAAAGTGCCCTATCGTCATGGTTTCCCGCGGTTCAACAGCAGAGGAGAAATATCTCTCAATCGTTGTTTCAGCAGCTGCAGCAAACTAAGCCTTTTCAGAAGGAGAAAAAGATGTCAAACGAAAAAATCCTGGTCATTAATCCGGGTTCAACTTCAACAAAGATTGCTGTTTATCATGCTGATGAACAGCAGTGGATTGAGAGCATAAGCCATTCTCTTGATGAGCTTAAGGCTTTCCCCACTATTTATGACCAGCTTGATATGAGAAAAAGTCTCATTGAAGCATGTCTTATAAAGCACGGTGATGACCTTAAGACTTTTGCGGCAATCGTCGGAAGAGGAGGAGCACTTCCTCCGGTAAAGACAGGTGCTTATGAGGTCAATGAAAAGATGGTGGATACACTCAGATTCCACCCGGTTGACCAGCATGCAAGTAACCTTGGTGCCGGCATTGCGTATGCGCTTGCACAGCAGATCGGCGTTAAGGCATACATCTATGACGCAATAACCGTCGATGAGATGACAGAAGTCAATAAAATCACAGGTTTAAAGGGTGTTCGTGTTCCCGCAAAGGGACATAACCTCAATACCAGAGCAGCTGCACTTAAGCTTTGCAGTGATAAGGGTATTGATTATTACAAGGTAAACATAATCGTTGCACATCTCGGTGGAGGAATTACTGTAAATCTGCACTCAAATGGTCAGATCATTGATTTCTTTAACGATGAGATCGGAACCTTTGCTCCGGAAAGAGCCGGTGGTCTTCCCACATATGCGCTTGTAGACATGTGCTACAGCGGAAAGTACACCAAGGAAGAGATGATGAAGAATCTTCAGAGAAAAGGTGGCATGATCTCATACTTTGGCACAGCGGATATGCGCGAAGTGCAGAAGATGATCGATGAAGGAAACAAAGAGGCAGAGCTTGTATTTGAAGCTATGGCACTTAATACAGCCAAAACGATAGCACGAATCGCACCTTCTGTTGACGGAAAGGTAGATTATATCGTACTTACCGGCGGACTTGCATACTCTGATACTTTTGTAAATTCAATAAAGAAGCATGCAGGGTTCATAGGACCTATCGAGATTATTCCCGGCGAAAATGAAATGAAAGCACTTGCAGAGGGAACTCTCAGAGTTCTTCGCGGAGAAGAGAAGGCCAGAATCTATGAATAAAAGAAGTACTAACAGATGGGTTTACGCAATAACAGGTGTTTTGATTCTTGTATTTGCAGGCCTTATATATGCCTGGAGCGTCCTGTCCAGTCCGATAGCTTCTGAGTTTTCCCAGTGGAGCAAGGGATCAATGTCACTGGCATTCACTATGGCAATGAGCTTTTTCTGTCTGGGAGGCCTCGCTGCGGGGCTTGTGGCCGGCAGGATCAGGGAGAGATACATATTCTGGGCATCAGCGTTGTTCTTCCTTGTGGGATTTCTGCTTGTAAGCGGAATGAATTCCATAGGACAGCTCTATCTGGGATTTGGAATAATGGCCGGACTTGGTGCGGGTTTTTCATATAACACAGTTATGGGATCCGTTACCAAGTGGTTTCCGGATAAGAAGGGACTGATTTCCGGAGAGCTCCTTATGGGCTTTGGAATTGGAAGCTTCATAATTGGCAAGGTTTATACAGCGTTCCTGTCTTCAATGAGCTGGCGTCAGGAATTCCGGATAATGGGTATAGTCGTATTTGCGGTTATCGTATGCGGTTCTTTTATCGTTAGAAAGCCCAATGAAGAAGAGCAGAAAGCTTTTGCTGTTGCAGATACGTCAGCAAAAGGTTATACAGTAAAATCCAAGGATGGTGATGAATTCACTACTCTGGAAATGATCAGAAAGGGTTCATTCTGGCTGTATTTTGTCTGGGCAGTACTGCTTAGTGCAGCTGCACTTGCTCTTATTGCACAGGCCAGCGGCATTGTTGTTGAGAGTGCATCTGATCTTAATCCCGGAACCATTGCTACAATAGTTGGTCTTATTTCCGTATTTAACGGAATCGGAAGGGTTATCTTCGGTGGTCTGTATGACAGACTGGGACAGAAAAAGACAATGCTTCTGAATAATGGTTTGTACCTGCTTTCAGTTCTTATCACTATGGCGGGGCTCAGTACAAAGAGTCTTCCGATTGTTGTGGCAGGTTTTATCTTCTTTGGATTGTCATACGGAGGTGTAACACCTACAAATTCAGCATTTATCATGGATTTCTTCGGAGTAAAAAATTACCCCGTGAATTTCTCCATTATCAATCTGAATCTCCTGCTGGCATCCTTTGGAGGAACAATTGCGGGTGTTATTTATGATAAACAGGGCTCGTACCTCAGTATTTTCATAATAATGATTGTTGCTATAGTAATCGCTACCTTATGTACGCTGCTGATAAAACGCCCTGCAAAGAAGTGATAAGAAAATGTTATTAAGACTTTTGGAGTAACGAAAATAGTGGATAAAAACAGATTTTTCAGATGGAATGTTATCACTAATATCTGCATGGCACTGTCCATTAATACAACAGCTGTGCTTCTTGCAGGGGGAGATACTCTTTCAGGCTGGGTAAAAGGATGCTGCTGCGCTTTTACCATAAACACAGTTGCAGCAATTATTATACCGGTTGGGCTTATCGGCAAGTGGTTTGCGGAGGATATCTGCAGACAAAAGCCCGGTACATTTATGGAAATGCTGCTTAGAAATCTGATCATAAATGCGATTTATGTGACAATAGTCAGCTTTTCCATGGCAATCATCAACGGCGGAATAGGAGATGGTCTGTTCATACGTTGGTGGTCCACCTATCCGATTCTACATGTTGTCGGCCTCATCACCAGTATAGTGATCGAGAAACCAGTAAACAGAGTTGTTTACGGAAAACATGCAAACGAGTAAAATGCACCGGCAAGGCCGGTTTAACAAGCATTAAATAACAAAAAGCTTTATTTAAGTAGGAGGTTTTACATGAAAATTTTAGGATTGTCCTGCGGGACAAAGAACGGTAACAACGATACAATGTGCCGTGTAGCTCTTGAGGCTGCAAAGGAGATGGGGGCAGAGATCGAATTCATCCATGTTTTTGACTGGGATATCAAGTATTGTTCAGGCTGTGTTGCATGTTCAAGAGCCCTTGTAATGGGTAAGGGCATGGTTTGCTCACAGAAGGATGATTATGCAGCACTTTTTGATAAAATGGCTGAGGCTGATGGCGTTCTTATCGTGGATCCTATTTACGAGTCAGGCGGATCAGGACTCTTCCATGTACTTTGCGACCGTATGGGTCCCGGACATGACATGGGAATGCTTATGATGGCTGACGGCATGTTAAAGGAGCAGGGTAAGGGCGGACTTGATCCCAAGTACCTCAAGAAAAAGGCCATTTCCTTTGTTGGAATCGGCGGTTCAGACTGGGCAGTTCGTGTTGAGACAGACCATGCTATGCTTGCAATGAGCCCTGCTTGGACAGTTATTGATAATGAGTTCTTCTCATGGTGTAAGGATGTTATCATGCAGGATGACAAGATCGAGCGCATGAGACAGATCGGTAAGAACCTTGTAGAAGCTGCTAAGGATATTGAAAATGCAAAGTGGCTGGGCAAGCCCGGTTCATGTCCTCACTGCCAGGGTAACAACTTCTATATCTATCCCGGAACAACAAAGTGCGTATGCGAGCTTTGCGGTCTTGAGGGTACTCTTGAAGTAGTTGACGGAGCATTCAAATTCAAGTTTGATCCTGCAGATGAGCCTAAGGCACATGACACACTTTCCGGAAAGAAGATGCACGGAGAGGATATCTTTGAGAATGAGGGAAGACTTATGAACCTGTTCAAGGATCCTGAATTCAAGAAGCGTAAAGAGCACTATACAGCGGTTTGTGAAGCAACTCCTTCACCTTCAAAGGGTTGATTTATACCGGGAGGAAATATAGACTTAAAGAAAATACCAAAAAGGAGACGAACTTATGGGTAAACCAAGCTTAAAATTCTTTGTAGTATTTAATCTTGTAATGAACATTCCGCTGTCAACAGCGATGTCCATTGGGGGAATGGTTTTTTCAGGAAATGCAGACAAAATGCTCACTACTCCTTCTTTGCCAATAAATATTTTAGTGGGATTTATTGTTGCATGCATTGTAAATGCCCTTATTCCGATTCCGCTTATTGCAATGGGATTCCCCAAGCTGTTTAAAGTGGATCCGGAGAGTGTTCCCGGAAGAATCCTGGGGAATATTCCGATAGTATTCATTTTTGTTGTGATAATCGGCCTTATAATGAACTTCTTAAATGTTCAGATATTTGCCGGTGCACCGTTCCCTGCATTCTTATTTGCATTTTTGGGAACATTTATTCCGATGTATGTTTTATGCTTTATTGTAGCCATGATTTTCATTCCGATAGCTCAGGGCGCTGCATTTAAGGCAACTGCATCAGAAAGAGCATAAATAAGCCAAATACCAAACTACTACCTTTATATTTTGGGTGTAAAAAATGAGTTTTCATTTTTTACACCCTTATTTATTTTATACGGAGTTAATAGAAATAATCACAATTATCATTTATAATGTTTCTGCAAGAAATATATATGCTTTAATTCGAAAGGGATTTTCGGACTGTTTTGTAAATGGAAGGAGCCTGTATGTTTAAAAGATTAAGAACGTTCGTTATTATTCTAGCTTCTTTAGTTATTTTCCCCGCACATGCTTATGCTGCAGATAGTCCGCAGGATGGCGGATTGAGGCAGCTTCCGGAAGAAAAAATAATATATCTTAAAGATGATAATGGTGGATCCAGACTTCCGTTTTTTGTAAAGAATGCAAATGGAGTGACGGTTTCTCATGGACCTCATTATGCCTATCTTACTTCTGTTCAGAAGAGACTCTATGATGCTATTTACATAGCTTCTAAAACATATATAAGACCTTATTCGGCAGGAGTGCCGGGATCCATGTATCTTTCTGATTTACAGGCACAGGCATATAAGTTTTACACCGGTAATACGGTGGAGAGTCATGGTTCTAATGACGTAAACATAGCGATTCAGGCAATCAGTGCTGATCATCCGGATATGGTGGAAGTATATATGTGCTGGCCGTACATATACAGAGTAACTGAGAATGGCTATAACACAGCTTATCTGATGTTGTATGCAATGTCTGATGATAATTATTTCCAGTATGACAGCATGATCTCCAGTAAGGCCAAGGTTATTGCCAATCATATAAAGACTCTTTATACCAGCGATGATAAGACCAAGGCTGCAAAAATACTTAAGGCTCATGATTATTATGTAACCCTTATGGATTATGACTATGCATGTGCATATGCAACGGGGAATGCGGCATATTTCAATCTGTCGCATACGGCGTATGGCTCACTTTGTCGTGGGTCAGCAGTCTGTGATGGGTATTCCAAGGGATTTCTTGCAGTTTTAAAGGAACTTGGGTTTACTGACTGCTATATGATAACAGGAAATGCCGGAAATAGTGGTTCAGCGGGCGGACATGCGTGGAGCATGGTAAAACTGGATGACAATCTTTATTATGAAGAGGATACTACCTGGGCAGATCAGGAATCGTATATTAATCATGATTTCTTTAACAGGACAACGACAGAGTATTCATATGGAATAGGTGGGGCTTATCACCTAAGAGACAGCACGTTTTTAGGTCATCTTTTACCGACAGCTACAGGAACAAAGTATACCTATGATTATCTGCAGACGACCCATGATGATGAAACAGAGAATAGTGAAACAATATTGGTAACAAGCCTTACAGCAAGCGATTATTCAGTTACAGTAGGGCAGAGCATAACACCGGTTATCAATGTATATCCGGGTAATGCTACAAATAAAACAGTTGAGCTTTCAACCTATAATACAGATATTGTTTCAATATCAGGAGGAACAGTCAGAGGCATTAAGGCAGGTGAAGCTGTGATTCTTGCGGAAGCAACTGATGGATCATATAAAAGTACCAGCTTTACAGTAACTGTTAAAGAGAGTTCATCCGGATCATCAGGTTCTTCAGGCAGCTCTTCGAGTTCAACCGGATATGCTGTTGGAACAAGGCTTATATATAATTATTCGATATACAGAGTTACCGGAAGCGATACAATAGAGTACTTAACAGCACCGACCTTTGTAAAGACGATTTCAATACCTTCCAGGCTTTTGGCAAACGGGAAGATTTACACTGTTACAGCGATAAGCAAAAATGCATGCAAGAATAATAAGGTGGTTACAAAGCTGACTATTCCAAACAGTGTTGTTTCCATTGGCAGCAATGCATTTAATGGATGTGAGAATCTGAAGACAGTAACAATAAATGCAAATATAAAGCTTAAGGTTGGAAGCGGAGCTTTCAAGAAGCTTAAGAAGGGATCTTCGATAAAGATTAAAGGGTTATCAGGAAGTTCAAAGAAAACAGTAGTTTCAAGAGTTAAAAAGAGCGTAACTACATCAAGAACGACAGTTAAGTAAAAAGCAACGCCGCCGATACCATTAAGGTAAAGGCGGCGGTTTTTTAACCTCTCTTATATTTGAGTTTTGCGGTTTTTGCTCCGCCGGTTCTGTTTATCTTCTCAAGAAGATTGGCAGCGGTGGATTTTTTCTTTGCTATGATAGTGATCTTGGCATTTTTCTTGATTCCTTTAAAGGAATTCTTGCCGATTGATTTGAATTTATTTGCATTGATAGTGATGCTATTCAGCTTTTTACATCCGGAGAAGGCGTTTTTTCCGACCTTCTTGACATTGGAGCCGATCTCAATCTTTGTAAGGTTTTTATCATCCTTAAAGGCTGAGCTTTCTATAGCTGTAACCTTATATTTCTTGGAATTTGAATCGGTGATGGTTTCGGGAATCTCAAATTTCTTTGCACCGTTTGTATTTGAGCCGGCAAAGGATACTTCAGTGTTTGTAAGCTTTTTGTAATTACCGGTCTCTGTTGTGATAGTGACGGCATTTGCAGGAGACAAATCTTTATCGGCAGACTGGTCAGCTGTTCCGTTACCCCAGATTGCATACAGAGTAGCAGTGCTTCCGGCATCTCCAAGAGCTGAACACAGAGGAATTTCTGCTTCGTCCTTGTAGAGAGCAGTACCTTCGGGGTCCAGATTCCAACCCTTGAAAATAGCCATGCTCTTTGTGAAGCTGTTTTTCGGAAGCTTCAAAGATCCTTCAACATAAGCGAATATTTCTTCCATATTGCCGGAACCGTCATTTGAATCAAAATTTACTGTAATCTTACCAAATTTGTTGGAGCGCACTTTTGATAAAGCCATGGTTCTTACAGGATCAGATGTAAGTGTAACCGGCAAATCATTTCCGCTCGTGGAAGAAAAAACAGCAGAATACTGGTTTTCCTTCAAACCATCAAGAGTTATGCGTGAAGATTTTTTCACTGTTATATTCTTTACAGTAGGATTATTTTTAGAGGGAATATCAAGATAACCGCCATTAATAGTACATCCGGATACGTTTGTTTCTGAACTTGATCCGGTTATTGTCAGATTTTTATATGTTCCGCCTGAAATGGTTCCTTTTTCACACTTAACAGAAGAGCAGTCATAGGAACCGCCGGAGAGAATACCACCACTAATAACCACATCCCCGGTAAAAGTACCGCCGGTAATCTGGCTATTGTCAGATATTGTAACATTACCGTTAAAGGTTCCCTTGGTGACTTTGCAGTCAGCGCCGGATATGGAAACATTATTATTAAAGGTACCGCCACTTACTTCTGCATCTGCAATAGTGACTTTGCCTTTGAAAGTTCCACCTTTAACTTTACTTTCAGAAGTGACTTCTACAGTCCCCGTGAAAGTTCCACCGCTAATAGTCCCGCCGTCCAGGGTGATCTTTCCGGTATACATACCGGAAGTTATTTCATCATCACCTTCAATGACGAGATTTTCACTGGAGTTCTCAGAGTAAGTATCTGCCTTTACTCCAAGAGGAACAGACAGGAGTAGACCTGCCATTAAAACCAATGCGTATTTACTTGTGCCCCTCATAAGTGTCTCCTTACAAATGAAAAAATACAATTGTAACAAGTACACTTTTATTTTATAACGTGCAAGGTGCAAATACTATTAATTTTCTATAAAATAAGCGGAATTTCATAAAGAATGTATAGATAAAAGAGATAATTGTTAAGGTAGAATATTATTTTTCCCTAACGGCCTTCATTTCTTTTTTGCATTCATACATTTCCCTGTCAGCTCTTTGGAAAACATTTGTTACACTTCCATCTACTTCCCTGTCATAGAAGGCGACACCAATAGCCGCAGAGATTTTTTCCCAAGGCTCCAGATTTGAGTCTTCGGCAATGGCTTTCATGGTATGTTTAAACTGATCAAGCAGATCTTTGCAGTGTTTCAGATCACTGCCGCGAAGAATTATTACGAATTCGTCACCGCCGATCCTGAAAACAGGAGAGTGCATAAAAATAGCGCAGATAACTTTGCTGAGCCTTTTTATGGAAATATCGCCTTTTTCATGTCCAAAGGTATCGTTGATCTTCTTGAGGAAATTAAGATTGATCATTGCAATGGCGAAGTTATCAAGGACTCCGGTTTTGAGTTCCCAGTCCATGGCTTCAACTTCTCTGTCATAAGCTGTTTTATTTCTGATGCCAGTAAGAGCATCCTTGTGAGCCAGTTCATTCATCTGGTCTGCATGTTTTTTCAAAGCTCTTGCTTCATCTTCGGCAGAAAGTATCTCCATTACATAGTCCTGCATGTCAATGGACATCTGGGTTACTGCTGTAGCAAGAGATTCCACTTCGTTCTGCGTATGTATTTCAGGAGCATCGAACTTAAGGGATTCAATATCGTGCTGTCCATGGCTTCTGCTTGCAAAATCCACAACGCCATGCTCAAGCAGGGTTATGGGTTCTGTTATGTTTTTTCTTGCCCAAAGAAGAAAAATAATAGTAAAAATGGTGCCAAGAATAAGGATGCTGCCAAAAAGTTCAAGAGTATGCTTGCCTATAAGCGTATTAATATCAGAGATATCAACGTCAACGCATAGTACGGCATAGGCTTTGCCTTTGGAGTCATGGAGAGCAAGAGCACCGGTATAGTCCTTGCTCCATTCAGTTTTCTCCTCAAAGAAGACAATATCTTTTGAATTCATAATATCGAAGAAGTCCTGAGCGGTCTTGGCGGAAAATTCATCATCTGAGATCCAGCCAAGATACAGATTTCCTTCGGTATCAATATATCTGTCATAATAGCTTTCTGCAGATATGACAGACATAATATTAGCTTTTTCATTAGTATTCAGTGGGGTAATGGCATAGAGATAGTGGATGTCGAAATTTTCTTTGATGGCATCCATGAAAAGCTCGAGTTCATCATATTTTTTACTTCTTTCACCGGTTTCAATGCAGTTCTTCAGATCATCGTCGTCAATGTGATTATCCACATAGTGAAGAATATCGCTAATTGTTGATTCATATCTTCTATAAAGAGCACTTTTATAGCTGAAATAGCTGATAATTCCAAGAATAATACATAGCATGACAAGGAATATCACGCAACCGATAGTGATGCTTTTACTCAGTGGTTTTTTCGTTGTAGTTATAGATTTATTTTCCATAAAGGATACCCAGAAAAACGCACATATAGACACAAAGTTACTAAATATATGATACATCCGTTTTATTAAATGTAGTTATAAAAAAATATTAAAAACAATAATAAAAACATAACTAAAAAGTATAAAGAAAATGCTTCTTTTTTTGTTAATCAATAAGTAAAATGGGTAAGGGGACAGCAAATAAAGGAGGAAAATTTATGCTAGAAGACATTTTACAGAAACAAAAAAGCTTCTTTGAGACTGGTATGCAAACGGTACTTAGGGGGCAGGAAAACAGGAACAGAAGAATAGTCATTCAGGATGGCAATCTTGTGGCTAATCAGCGCTCCGAGGACAGTGGAATATGCGCAAGAGTGTACAGCAATGGGGTATATGGATTTGCGTCTACTGCTGAATATTCAGAGGATGCTGCTGTCAAGGCACTTAAGGCTGCCACAGAGAATGCAAAATATCTCGAGAAATTCAACAGGGAAAAGAAAGGTGCATTTCCCGCTCTTTCCGCTAGGGTCATCAATTCTCCAAGAATGATCATAGATTTTGAACAAAAAAGGCTGGTAGATGTCTGTAAAGAGATTGATGCCTATATAGCTGGTAAGTATCCGGATCTTCTCAGCAGAACTGTGGCGTATAGAGAAGATACCATGGAAAAGATTATTGTCACATCTGATGCGGCTGATGGTCATGTTGCATATCCCAGATGCAGGATCTATGTTCAGTTGAATAAAAAGACAAAGGACGGTCAGACGGTAGAGTTGTTCAGATCCCTCGGTGGCTTTGGACATATTGAGGATAATTTCTCAGATCTTTCAGCCATGTATGAGAAGATTGATCTTACCTATCGTGATCTTTGCGCCAAGGCGGAGGGAGTTTATGCAGAAGCAGGCGTTAAGACGGTTATCCTGCACCCTGATGTTGCAGGTATGATAGCACATGAGGCTGTAGGACATACTGTAGAAGCAGATCTTGTGCAGGGTGGTTCAGTTGCAGGCCCCAATTTGGGTAAGCAGGTTGCTTCTGAACTGGTCAGCATTGTCGATTATGCAAATACTGCATTTGGAAAAGCTGCGCCTCTTCCGGTTTATATTGATGATGAAGGTGTGGAGGCAAAGGATGCGGTTCTTATCGAGAACGGTATTCTCAAGGGCTTCATGCATGACAGGGAAAGTGCGGAATTATATGGTGTAGAACCCAGCGGAAATGCAAGGGGCTATGGATTTTCTGATGAACCTCTTATCAGAATGAGAAATACTGCAGTTCTTCCGGGGAAAGACAAACTTGAAGATATGATAGCCTCCGTTGATGACGGATATTATCTGATCCAGACAGGTAACGGTCAGGCAGATCTGACAGGTGAATTCATGTTTGGTATCACAATGGGCTATGAGATCAAAAACGGAAAACTTGGAAGAGCCATTCTGGATACAACAGTCTCCGGAGTTGCATTTGACATGCTTAAAACAGTTGATATGGTATCTGATGAGATAGTTTGGGAAACAGGCGGAACATGTGGTAAGAAGCAGCCAATGGCAGTGTCTATGGGTGGACCTGCGATTAAATGCAGAATAACGATTGGAGGAAGATGATGGCTAACATACAGGATATTTCTGCTTTAATAGGCGATTATGTTAAGGATAAGAAAAATTTTAAAGGAAGTTTTACAGTTTCAGAGTCAGAACAGCATGAGATTACCATGAAGGATGGTAAATTCACGCTTTTTAGAACTCTTTTTGACAATAATATGAATATCAAGGTGATTGTTGATCAGAAGCAGGGCAGTGCAAGCACGAATAAATGCAGTAAAGAGGCAGTATTTGCTGCTATTGATGATGCTATAAACTCTGCTGAATCCGGTAATCCTGATGAATGCTTCGATATCGCACCGGGACTTGAGCCTGAAAAGTTCACAATGGGAGTTTTGGAACCCGACATAAACAGACTTATGGAGAGAACCAAAGAGCTTTCAGAGGATATTGCCGAAAAGTATAAAAAGGTCAAAATTATTGAGATGTTCTCTAAGTATGTAAAGGGACGCTCAATTTATACAAACACCAATGGTACAAGGGATGAAAAGGAATTTGGATATTACGAATTAGCTCTTGAATTTGCCGGAAACGATGGCGAATCTACGGGTGGGGTTCTGTTTACCTGTGTAGCTTTCGATAATCTTGATGAGAAACTTATCAATCTCGGTTTTATCGATAAAGAGCTTGAAATAGCAGAAAACTCATTAAATCCCATTAAAATTAACGATAAGTTCGAGGGTGATGTTATTTTGACACCAGAGAGCACAGCACAGATGCTGGGGGCACTTATTGCTAACACCGTAGGTGATGATGTAATTCTTGATAAGAGAAGTAAATGGCTTGATAAAATGGATCAGCAGGTTGCTTCATCTATTCTTACAGTATCATCCAGGCCATGGGATAAAAGAATTGTAAATCATGAAGTACACACGGCTGATGGTTTCAGATCAAAGGATTACACCATTATCGAAAACGGTGTACTTAAGGGACTTGCAACAAGCCTTTATACTTCAAAGAAATGCAATGTTAAAAGAGCGGAAAATACCGGAGGAAACATTATTGTAGAGGCCGGAGATATTCCATACAAGGATATGATCAAATCAGTAAAGAAGGGAATCATCGTAGGATATGTATCCGGTGGAGCACCTAATTCCAGCGGAGAGATGTCCGGAGTTGCCAAGAACAGTTTCTATATAGAGGATGGTGAGATAAAGGGCGCTGTTACTGAAACTATGATAAGTGGAAATCTTATGGAAATGGCAATGAACATAAAGGAAATCTCAAAAGAGCTGACTTGTGACGGTTATTCTGTTCTTCCTTATATCAAGGTAGGAAATGTTACAATATCAGGAAACTGATGCGATAGATATTAGAAAATGGGGCTGTAAACAGCCCCATTTTTCTATAATGCATGAATTTTCAGATTTTATTATTCTGTTTTAGTGATCTCAATATATTGTTGAAGGAATCAATTTGTGAATGCTGTTTTTTCTTATCTATGTACAGGAGTGAATCAGCTTCAGATATGGCATCGGTGCCTGACATAGATGGAGAAGTGCAGATATACGTTCCTACGCTGAATGGTGGTACAAATGCCAGATCGTTTTCCTGTTCCAGCTCGGCGGACAGTTTTTCCCTGAAATTCTCAGAAAGATCCTTTTCTTTTCCTGCAATGATAAATTCATCTCCGCCCCATCTGCCTGCAGCTGCGTTTTTATATCTCACGGTGCGGAGCAGAGCCTTTGAAAGGGTTATCAGAGCCTTGTCGCCTTCATCATGACCTAATACATCGTTGATACTTTTGAAATAGTCCAGGTCTATCATAATAATGGTCAGAGGATTATCTTCACTGCAGGTTGCTATTTCTGCGTCGATATATTCATTAATTCGTCTTCTGTTGTTAAGTCCGGTAAGAGCATCAGTATATATTCTGGATTCCTGAAGGTCTAAGAAAATTTTCAGAACAACAGGCATTGTACAAAGTTCGATAGCCGGAAGATTCAGGAAAAATGCGATTATGAAGCCACAAAATGTAAAGAACAGAATAAACAGTATCTGACTGCTGTATTTGTTCTTTTCAAGCTTGTTTCTTGAGTGGTTTCGTTTATATAAGGATATGATGGTAGCTGCAATAAGATAAACATAATCCATTACCATTACCCAGAAGAGCATAGGGTTGAAAACTACCGTGTCAGTAACCTCATATACAAGGACATGCAATGGTGTGAAAAGAAGTACAAGATCAAACAAAAGTGGAATATGTATACCTACACGCCACAACATGGTCTTCATGATTTTTGAATTAATGCTTGTTGATACATAAAGGAACCAAAAATAACAGGAGAATGACATGGACGAAAAGCCCACACCCATTATGAGCAGAATGAATATTTTTGGTAGTGATGTATAGAAATGATCATTTAAAAGTCTGAGATCAACGAGAGCATAAGCCATAAAGGAAATGAGCATACCTTTAAATGCTATAATTTCCTTTCTGTTACCTATGCTTTCATTAATTTTAGAATATATGATTGTCAGATTGATCAGGCAGATAATTATTATAAACAGAATAAAGGGTTTTATCTGCGCTTCTAACATCGGCATAGCAAAGACCTCATCATCGTAAAAAACATCTATAAATATATTAGCACGGTGAGCAAAGGAAATGTATTAAACTATTGTAAAAAAATTAATTATGAATCCAATAACTCTGCATCTGTGAGTGTACAGTAAGTTGTTCCGTTTTCTTCATAGGTTTTAAATGTTCCCAGGACTGTGACACTGTCTGTAGTGTCTTCCGGATAATTGCTGTCACTGAGTTGGAACTCAATACCCTGTGCACAGCACGCGGTAGCATCCTGAATAATGCAGGAATAATAGTCTTTACCGCTTGCATCGTCATGATAATGGTCATATAGCCCCTGCATTTTAATGGTTTTGCCTACGTAATCCTGGGGATGATACATCATCTGAAAGACCTCGGAATAGACCATTGTGGATGTCAGAGCAGTGAGATCGACGTCTACAGAAGAAGCTGATGGAGCAGTGGGGTTATTGCCACAGGCAATCAGGGGCAAGGCAAAAAGAAGAATGCTTAATGTCAGCGCTTTTATTTTTTTCATGTTCTGATACCTCCCATAACTGAGCCAACGAGACAACATACAGCAAAAGCAGCTACTTGTGTTGCTACGATGGTAGATCCAACCGGGGTACCGGCAAGTATTGAGATAAATATACCGGTAAGTGCACAAACTACAGATATAAAAGCTGAGAAGACCGTAACTTTTTTAAAGCTTCCGAATAGCCTCATGGCAGACAGAGCCGGGAAAATTATAAGTGCGGATATCAAAAGTGAGCCCACCAGATTCATTGAAAGTACAATGATTATTGCTATTACTGTAGCTATAAGCAGATTGTAGCCGTTTACGTTTGTTCCGATGGCTTTGGCAAAGTTTTCATCGAAGGTAACGGCGAAGAGTTTGTTGTAGAATAGGATAAACAGCACTACAACCAGTATTGATAACACTACGCAAATCCATACTTCAGACTGAGTAAGGGTAAGTATGGAGGTTGAGCCAAAAAGTGTTGAACATACGTCACCTGTGAGATTTGCCGATGTACCGAACAGATTCATCAGAAGATAGCCAAATGCCAAAGCGCCAACAGATATCATTGCAATTGCTGCATCACCCTTTACCCTGGTGTTTTGTCCGGTGCGAAGGAGCAATATGGCACTGATTATTGTGATTGGCAAAACCAGTACCATTTTTCCTTCAATGCTGAAAATGCTTGCTATGGCAATTGCTCCGAAAGCCACATGCGACAGGCCGTCTCCAATAAAAGAAAATCTTTTCAGAACCAGTGTCACTCCTAAAAGAGAAGAGCATAGGGCAATCAGTGTTCCGACTATCAAAGCATATCTGACAAAAGGATATTGCATATATAATATCAGTTTATCCATTTGGACAAGTCCTCCTTGGCGTATATCAGGTAATTCTCTTTTGTACCGTAGAAAAGCTCATCTCCAATATGCAGAATGTGATCTGAGTATTTCATGGCTGCGAAAATATCGTGAGAGATCATTATTATGGCCAGTCCTTCATCGTTAAGGCTCTTAATAAGCTCATACATCTCAGCTGTTACATCCGGATCAAGTCCTGAGACAGGTTCGTCAAGTAACAGAACCTTTTCTGCGGCGCAAAGAGCCCTCGCCAGGAGGACACGCTGCTGCTGGCCTCCTGAAAGCTCTCTGTAACATCTGTCTGCAAGATCCGTTATGCCCATTTTCTCCATGTTTTTTTCTGCCTCTTTTCGCTGCTTGGAGCTGTAAAAAGGATGAAAGCCCATTTTGGACTGACAGCCTGATATAACTATTTCCCTGACAGATACGGGAAAATCACGTTGTATAAAGGTCTGCTGGGGAAGATAGCCAATCTCGTTTTTTTTCAGGCCATCTCCTGGGACTATTTCACCATCGAGAGGGCTGCTTAGTCCAAGTAATGTCTTCATGAGTGTGGATTTACCTGACCCGTTTTCACCGATAATACACAGATAGTCCCCGGGATTAACTTCAAAGCTCAATCCTGCGAGAATTGCCTGCGAATCATATCCGATAGCCAGATTTTTTACTGTAATCAGTGCCATAGCTGAAATTCCTTTAATAACAAGTGTTTTAGTTGAGGGCTGTTTTTAATACTTCGAGATTATCCTTCATTATATTCAGATAATTTGCTCCGTTTGTTACATCATCAGATGTTGTACTCTGCATTGAATCCATAGTAAGAATCTGGGCATCCTTTTTTTCGGTATTCTGTATAATTGTGGCAGCAATTTTGTGATCTGAGCTTTCGATTGTCAGTACAGATGTGAGTCCAAGCTCATCAATTTTTTTTGCAAGAAAAGCTACTGTTTCAAAACTTGCTTCTGTTTCAGCGGAACAACCCACGAAAGCTGCATAATAGCTTAATCCATAGTCATCAATCAGATATCTGAAGGGGAACCTGTCACCAAAAAGAACGATTTTTGTAGATGCAGACGAAACCATATTTGCATATTCTGAATCAAGTTCTGCAAGTTTGTTCTTGTATGTCTCAGCATTTGCGTTATATGCGGATTTATTATCAGGATCGATGGTTTCAAGAGCGTTTTCTATGGCATCGCAGATTACAGAAGCATTCTTAAGAGAAAGCCATACGTGTTCATCATATTCAGGGCCTTCCTCACCTTCTTCCTCTTCTTCCTCTTCCTCAGCTTCCATTCCTTCTACAATTTCTTCCTCTTTTACGCTGTTTCCGAGGATGTCCAGAAGATTAAGAACAACCATGTTGTCATTGACCTTCTCCTTGAGCGCGTCATCCATCCAATCGTCAGACTCACCGCTGACATAGATAAACAGATCGCAGTCTGCAATATTGGCAATATCGTCCGCTGTGGGCTGATAGCTGTGAAGATCTACGCCGTTATCAAGCAGCATATAAACATCAGCGTTTTCCTTTTTATCGCCAAGAATCTCATTTACCCAGTCGTATTCAGGAAAAATAGTTGTAACAATCTTGACTTTCTTGTCTGCAGAATCTGCAAGAGCGGTCTTTTCTGCAGTAATTACCGTGTCTTTTGATGTAGTATCATCCACTGAATTCTTTGATCCACAGGCAGTAAAAATAAGCGACAACATAGAAATCGCTACGGCAACAGATATTATTTTTTTCATTTTTTATCCTCCAAATATGGTTATAAACATTAAAAAGTGCATAGTTTCTCCGCATTAAATTGCAAATCGTGCACAGTTAATTGTTTAGTCTGACCATATTTGAAACAAGAGTGGGATAAATATGATGATCTCCCGGAAGGGAAACCATTAAAGACATAAATGTAGCTATAAATATAGCTATTGCCAGATGAACTCTGCCATCACCGAGCTGATTAAGGTTATTTTCACACTGATGAAGCATAGTACAGATCGGACATTCGTCACCTGTACAGTCATGCAGAGATTCAGTTGCTACATAGATAGAAGAAAACAGCACAACAAAAAGCATTGCCACACCGAGCATGGCAACAAGTGAGCTTACTATCTTATTGTGATTCTTATAAGCTGACGGCATGTTGAGTATTTCTCCTTTAAAAAACGCGATAATTATAATGCCGGATATTGAATTATGTCAAATCGTTGATACATAAATTTTACAGAAATTGTTTATGATTATTTAATATCAAATTGAACTGATTAAGATGATAATGAAATTGTACTGAAATTAGTGTGAGTAAGTATAGAGGGGAGAAATCTTTTGAGGTCGATCAGATTAGTCAGGTGGATAGCAGTAGCAATACTGGCGGTGATCATTGCATCTTTCGCCTTTTTTTTTCATGTTCATGTTTCTGCGACTGAAGAGATAAAAGAGCCATTAATAGTTGGAGTTCCTGCAGACAGATGTCCTGTATTTTATCTTGATTCACATACCGGAGAGGTTGATGGCATAGGGGTAGCGCTGATGAGAGAAGTGGCTCAAAATGCCGGATATTCCAGTCTTGAATTGCATCCGGCTTCAATTGTTTCCATGGATTTCAGGGCGGGTACTCTGGATACAGAAAAAGGTCATGAAATTATTGAAAGATTAAATGAAGGTATAGACGTACTACCCGGTACAAAAGTACAGGCAATAGTTTTGGACTATACAACAAGACGTTTATATAAATACGATTTTGCGGACTATGTGTATCAATATGGCCTTGTAGTTGCAGTATTTTTGCTTATCACATGTATACAGCTTGCAAATATGCTTAGGCTCAGACCATACTGCAATATGCATACAGCATAAACAGCTCAGCAAAAACCCTTCTTTGCCTTGTTAATGATGTGCTTGATTATTCAAGAATGGAAGCGGGTAAGCTTAAGCTTATAAATGAACAGTATCATCTTTCAAATCTCATTATGGATATAAATATAATGATTAGAGAAAGAGCTGAAAACAAAGGGCTTTCCTATAATGTTGTGGTTAACAGGGATGTTCCTGATGTTCTCATAGGCGATGAAAACAGATTAAAGCAGGTAATCGTTAATCTCCTTACTAATGGTGTAAAGTATACTCTTGCAGGATTCGTAAATTTCACAATTGACTTTGGAAAGGTTTCTGATGACTTTATCAATCTGAAAATTTCGGTCAAGGACTCCGGTATTGGAATGAAACAGGAAGAAATAGACAGATTGTTTGAGGCATTTGAGAGATTAGATGAGAACAGAAACAGAACGGTTGAAGGGACCGGACTGGGAATGAGTATAGTTAAGCAGATACTTGATTCCATGGATTCCAAATTAGATGTAAAGAGCGTTTATGGAGCAGGCAGTGAGTTTTCATTTGTTGTGACCCAGAAAGTGGCTGATTGGCAGCCAATCGGAGATTATGAAAAAACTTCGGAAAAGATTGCAAGTGGAGGTGACAGGTATCGCCCCAGCTTTGTGGCACCTGAAGCAAAGATTCTTGCGGTTGATGATACAGAACTTAACCTGCGTGTAATGACGGGGCTTCTTGAACCCACCAAAATCAATATTGATACAGCTGATAGTGGTCTGCATGCACTGGAGCTTTTACAGAAGACGAAATATGATCTTATGTTTATAGATCACCGTATGCCGGAGATGGACGGGGTAGAGCTCTTAAAGCATATTAAATATGATGAGGGCAGCTTAAACCGCGACAGTTTAGCAATTGCACTGACTGCCAACGTTGTTGAAGGTGCAAAGGAAATGTATCTGAACGCCGGTTTTAATGATTACCTTGAAAAACCGGTAAATAGCAAGAGACTTGAAAATACGATCAAAAAGTATCTGCCGAAGGACAAGATTCTGGAGTATAAAGAGTCTGATGAGTGTAAAGAATCGGAAGAAGCTGCAGAAACGGAGACAAACTCGGGAATACCGCAGGATATAAATGATGAACTTATCCGGCTTAGGGATAAGGGCCTGATTAATATCGAAGAAGGAGTGAGCTATGCGGGAAGCGAGGAATTATTCCTGGCAACCCTGAGATTCTTCAGGGATTCTGTAGACAGCAAGGCAGATGAGATATTGAAATTCTACGCGGGAAATAACATGTCGGATTACACTGCAAAAGTACATGCACTTAAAAGTTCAGCAAGAATAATAGGAGCTTATGATCTGGCTGATAAAGCCAAGCTGCTGGAAGAAGCCGGAAAGCATGAAGATATGGAATATATCAAGGAAAACACAGAGGATGTTATCAAGGTATATCGTTCATATAAAGAGCTGCTTTCCGGACTTAAGTGAAATTTGACAGGGAAGCTGTGTATCAATTAATCATATATCAGTAATAAAGAGTTTATATTTATAAGATAAGGGTCGTCAGATTATCTGAGGGCTCTTTTCTGGGTAATTGGAAAGAAAGGAATAATATGCGATTTTCTGTTATGTTGTTTGGTGTTTTTAGCAAGAAAGGTAGAAATGAGGAAGTAATAGAAGCTATTCACGATATAGGATATAGCTATGTGGAACCATGTGTTTCAGTTGAAGCTATAGAGGGGTATAGCGATGTTATTATTCCAATGACCGAATATGATTCTTTTAATGTAATTTTGGAGAAGCATAATCTCAAGGTTTATTCCTGTCATTTGTTTTCAGAGAATCTTTTATCAGATGGGGACAAGATTATTTCTTTTGTTAAAAAATATAATATAAAGCAGATTGTTGTAAAATGCCCTGAGCAGCTTACTAAAGAGTCGTTGCAGGAGACTGCTTTTTCGTATCGCATACTGGCTGATAAACTTTCTGAAAATGGATGTGAGCTTTTAATTCATAATGAAGAAGCTGATATAAATACAATAATCGACGGTAAAACTGCTTACGAATATCTTTTAGATGCGTGCCTTGGAAAAGTATATGCTCAGGTTGATGTCGGCTGGGCGATGTATGGCGGGCAGGATCCGGAAGCTTTACTGTGGAGAAATAAAGATATAGTAAGATCAGTCCACTATAAAGATTTTAAAATGAATGATAAGTCAGAGGTCAGAATAGGTGATGGTGACCTTGATATGACGGGCGTTTTTCAATTTGCCAGAGCATATGGTCTGATCCAGATAGCTGATCAGGATAGTTCAAATGGTGATATTCTTGATGACCTCAAAGATACGTACACCCGTTTTTCAATGCTGACACAGGTCAGGGATAATTCTGAAAGCTTTTTAAATATACTTGATACCAAGACAGGTCAGATTCGCGTGTTAAAACGTTTTGAAAAGACCATAGAAGCACCTAACTGGGTTAAGAAAACGAACAGCCTTATATTTAATTCAGGCGGAAAAATATGGAGTTACAGCATAGATTCGGGAAAAATAACTGAAATACAAAGTGGTGAATGTGATAATTGCAACAACGATCATGTTCTTTCTCCTGATGAGAAATATATAGCTGTTAGCCATGGTAAAATAGGAGAGGAATTTGTATCAAGAATCTATATTCTCCCCATAGGGGGCGGTGTACCAAAATGTATAACGCCTGAAACGCCAAGTTTTTTGCATGGGTGGAGCCCTGATGGAAAGGAACTTTCTTATTGTGCATTTCGCAATCATGAGGACGGATTGCAGGTAGATATTTATACGATAGAAGCTGATGGAGCCTCAGTTGAGAAAAGGATAACAGACGGTGGATTTAATGACGGACCGGAGTATTCGCCGGATGGGAAACATATATGGTTCAATTCCACGCGGTCAGGACTTATGCAGGTCTGGCGGATGAACAGTGATGGCAGTGGGAGAATTCAGATAACAGACAATGACCGAAACAATTGGTTTCCTCATGTATCACCGGATGGCAGGAAGGTTGTATACCTGTCTTATGCTAAAGATGAGCTTGATGCTGCGGAACATCTTCCGAATATGAGAGTCGAACTCTGGATCATGGATTATGATGGAAAAAATAAGAGAAGGCTGATTACATTTTTTGGCGGGCAGGGGTCAATAAATGTAAACTCATGGTCTGAGGATAGCAGATATATTGCATTTGTAAGTTATGAATTGAAGCATTGCTGAAAATAGTTAAAATCAGGTAAAAATGAGAAGGGAACAATTATGGGCGAGCAAAAGAAAATGAAAACGGCGGTTATAGGCTGTGGCATGATCAGTGATATCTATATCAGAAACCTGTCAAAGCTTTTTAGTATTATTGATCTTGTTGCGATTGCAAACAGAAATGTTGATAAGGCAAAAGAGAAGGCTGCTTTTTTCGGAATTGAGAAGGCAATGAGCATCGATGACGTGGCCGGGGATTCTGAGATAGAGCTGGCAGTTGTGCTGACACCTGCGCCGGCTCATTATGAAATCATCAAAAAAATGCTGGAAAGCGGAAAACATGTTTATACTGAAAAAATGTTTACAACTGATCTGGAAAAGGCAAAAGAACTTGTAAAACTGGCGGATGAGAAGAAGCTGTATATCGGTGTTGCTCCTGATACGATTCTGGGTGCCGGTACGCAGACTGCAAGGCTTGCGCTGGAACGTGGAATGATCGGTGATGTGACAGGTGGCGTGGTATCAATAAACCGTAACCAGAATCTGAATTCTGAGCTTTTCAGATTCCTTCAGGAGGACGGCGGAGCATTATCCTATGATGTGGGAATATATTACATTGCAACACTGGTGACGCTGCTTGGACCGGTAAAAGAAGTCAGGGCATTTACTGCACCGGCGACTGTTCATAGCAAGGAATTACTATATACTGATGAGAAAAAAGAAAGCTGGCAAATCCCGGGAAGCAACGTTGTTGCTGCATCACTCTGCTTTGAAAGCGGGGCGCTTGTCAGTTTGCATATAAACGGAAATACGATTAATTCAGAGCAAAATATTATTATGCTTTTTGGAACTAACGGAATAATGAAGGTTGGAAATCCGGATACTTTCAGTGGAAATACTGAAATATTGCTGGCTGAAAATGAGTGGGTGACTTTGCCATTTACTCACGGATATAATGGTGTAAATAAGCTGTCTGAACCAATGCCCTTTGATCACTACGGAAGCAGAGGCGTTGGAGCAGCAGAACTTGCATACTCTGTTCGCGCAGGCAGAAATAACAGATGCAGCAAAGAATACGGTCTTCATTGTATGGAGATCCTTAAGGGAATAGATATTGCTGCAGATACCGGTAAGACATATGAAATGAGTTCATCCTTTGAAATGACAACCCTTACTCCAGGCTATTATTCTACCGTTTTTGGTGGATTTGGAAGAGGAGATGCAGAGTGCTCTCTTATGTGAAGATAATTGAAGGAAAAAATACAGTGAGATAAAAGATGTAGTCCCTTTTATTGGCAGTGATATACCCGATTTTTATAAGCCCTGGCTTGCCGGATTCACTCCCGGGGTCCGGTTGGCCATCGATGAAGGCGGTATTTTCTGGGAGTTAAATTAAATCTTTTTTGGAACTGTTTGTAAAATTGTGTGTAGTTATGAAAACCAACAGATTCCGCGATTTCATTTATGTTCAGATCCGTGGTTCTAAGAAGCCTCTCTGCTTCGCGCATGCATAGTTCAACACTGTAATTGTAGATACTCATGCCGGTATATTTGCTTATGATTTTGTATAAATAATCTCCCGAGTAACTGAATTTGTCTGTAAGCATTTTGCGGGTCACTTTTGAATGTGATGCAATCATAAATGCGGTAATTTGCTCAAATAATAATCGTTCCGGCTCACTACCGATTCGAATTGGAGTATCTATATAATATTCCTTTGAAAACAGATTATAAAAAATATTGCACAGATATGCATTTATCATATATGTGGCAGAAATCGAAGGGTTCACGAATTCATTGAACAGCTTGTCAAAGAACTTATGCATGTTGCTTTTAAGCCAGGATAAGTTTTGGGTCGGGATAAAATCAATATATTCCTTGGTAATATTATCTTCGTGTCTGTGATCATCAAAAAAGTTGTTAAGAAACGGATTTTTCTCTTCAAACAGATATGTGGCATTTCTGAGTTTTTCAATATATTCCGGACTTAGTTGAAGGAAAATGATTTTATAGCATCCGGAATATTCTTCCATATGCCTTGTGTTCAGGTTCATAAGGCATCCACTGCCTTCTGAATAATAATGTCTTTCATTTTCTATATTCTGATAAACTTCTCCCTCAAGAACATACATCAGTTCATAAGAGCTATGTCGGTGAAGGATGGTTTTTTCATTATCGGCAATCACCTCGGCTTTGCTTTGTGAAAAATAAACATTATATTTATCACTGAGAATAGCCGTGATTAGAGCAGCATCTTTGTTGGATTCATCACATGTCATCAGAAAAAGGGTGATGTCTGAATCACTTGTGTGAAGGGTGTTGTTTTCACGAATATATTCACTAACCATATTCATGTAATTACTTTTATCAAAATCAGACATTTCCTGCATCAGAGCCTTTTTTGCCTGTTTGGTTATATTATATGGCAGATAGTGTGACATGTACATGTTTGTCTCCATTATTGAATATGATATAAAATGAGCTAAAACTTATTCTTTATGCCATATTATACAATAAATATGTCAATTACAATAATATTATTCAGGGATAGCAAATGTAATGGAGGTATAGATTTATGAAAAAACAATTGTTCAATTCAGGCTGGACAGTCACAGAAGGAGACGGCAGTAATCTTGCAGCTTTAATGGGTGTGCCTCAGGTTGCAAAGGAAGTAAATCTGCCACATGATTTTTCGATTGAAGTCGAGCGAAACGCTGAAGAACAGAACGGTGCTGGCGTTGGATATTTCCATATGGCAGATGTGGTATATAAAAAGTCTTTTCATATTGATGAGAAAAATCAAGGAAAGCGCGTATATGTCGAATTTGAGGGAGTGTATCAGAATTCGTTTGTCTACGTGAACAATGCATTTGTAATGAACAGACCATATGGATATACCAATTTTTCTGCAGACATTACGAGATATCTGAAATTCGATGAAGAAAATGAAATTAAAGTCGTTGTAAGAAATGGTGTAAGAAGTGGCAGATGGTACACAGGAACAGGTATATACAGGGACGTTAATATAATCTTTGCAGAAGATGTACATTACAGGATTGATGGTGTACGTATAAAAGCATCAGAGATCTCAGGTGACCTGGCAACACTTGTTGTAGATATGGATGTACTTAATAAATCTTCAAGAGACAGGGATGTTTTTCTTAAAGTCGAAGTAATGAAAGAAGGCAGAAACATCACATCAGGAATTGCGCATGCTTATCTGCCTGAAAACAGTGAAGATTCATACAGCATGAGATTATACGTGGAAAATCCGGAGCTGTGGGATGATGAGAATCCTAATCTGTATGAGTATAAAGCTTCAATAATTGAAAATGATAATGAGATTGATGTTGATGAAGGAACGTTTGGAATAAGGGAACTGAAACTTGATCACAAAAATGGTCTTCGTGTAAATGGAAGAACTGTAAATCTTCGTGGCGGTTGTCTTCATCATGATAACGGAATAATTGGTGCAAGGGATTTTTATCATGCGTCCTATGAAAAGGTAAAAGCACTGAAGGAAGCAGGTTTCAATGCCATAAGAAGTGCTCATAATCCCATAAGCCGCAGCATGCTGCAGGCATGTGATGAACTGGGCGTCTATATTATGGATGAGTTTGCCGATGTATGGACATCTACGAAGGTAACCTATGATTATGGAACGAATATGTCCCAATGGTGGGAAGAAGATATCACCAATATGGTACTGAAGGACTACAATCATCCCTCTGTAATCCTTTACTCAATCGGCAATGAGATACCTGAGATTGGAAATAATATTGACAGTACAAATTATGGAAAAAAGCTTGCGGATAAGATAAAAAGTCTCGATTCTACACGATATACTACCAATGCGATGAACCTCTTTTTGGCAGGTATGGATCAGCTTTTGAAAATGATGCCGCAGGGAGAGCAGGATAAGCCTAAAGAAATAAATACTGCAATGAATGAAATGGCGCAGGTTATAGACCAGCTTATGCAGAATCCAATGATGGCAAAGCGTTGTGAAGTGGCTTCATCACAGGTTGATGTTGTTGGATATAATTACGCATTAGGCAGATATGTGCCTGAAGGAGAGGAGTATCCAAACAGGGTTATTGTCGGATCTGAAACAAATGCAGGAGATCTTGATAAAAACTGGGATGCTGTAGAAAAACTGTCATATGTGATAGGAGATTTTGACTGGACTTGCTGGGATTATCTTGGAGAAGCAGGAATCGGAGGCATGGCGTATGGTGACAATCCGCCTACCATGTATGCTAAATATCCATACAAAGCTGCATATTGTGGAGATTTCAACCTGATAGGAGACAGAAGACCTTCTTCATTCTGGCGCGAAATTGTATGGGGATTCAGAAATAAACCCTATATTGCCGTACAGGATCCTGCTCATTTCGGGGAGAAAAAAGTAAAGACCCAGTGGACGTTCTCTGATTCTGTTCATTGCTGGAACTATGACGGATTTGAGGGAAAGCCGGTCAATGTGGAAGTTTATGCTGATGCGGATGAGGTTGAGCTCCTTATAAATGATAAGCCGGTAAAACGTATTGCACCTAACACAGAGAAAAAATACTTCTTTGAGTTTGAAACGACATATGTTCCGGGAAAAATAACGGCTGTTTCCTACAAAGATGGAAAAGAATCCGGAAGAGATGAAATAATGACTGCCGGGGAAAATAAAGAATTATCCATTAAATGCGATAAGGGTATTCTTAATTCCGGTGATCCCACAGATATCGCATATATTGATATTTCTATTACTGATACAGACGGCATTTTTGATGCTTCTGCCCAGAGAAAAGTATCCTATATGATTGAAGGACCTGCAGAAGTTCTGGGATTTGGAAGCGCAAGACCTTTTGGAGAAGAAAATTTTTATGATGAAACAGCAGTTACATATGAAGGAAGACTTCGTGCTGTTGTCAGAGGATGCGGCAAAGGTACTGCAAATATCAGGTTTTCTTCAGAGGGTATGACGGATGTTACAGTGAAAATTGAAATGTCATAAGTTCATTCCTGCTCAGATGGGAATGAAGTCCGTAAAAGATATAATTAAAGGTTTTAAAAAATGCCAGCATGCCATGCATGTTGGCATTTATTTAAATAAATGCTATCATTAAGTTAGCAGAGGCTAACTCATGCAGAACAATTTATGAAAAGAGGTTTATATGGATTATTCGACAATAATAGCAACAATTATATTTTCAGGTTCAATAATACTGCTGATATCTATGGTCAAAAAGAAAGTTCTTCATGGGGGATCCTGCTGTGGAGAACATGACAGATTAGAACCAAGGATTAAAGCAGCAGATAAAAATATCACCCATTACAGCTATCACTACAGGGCAATAATCGATGGAATGGTCTGCAGTAATTGTACCACTCGTGTAGAAAATGCCTTAAATAGCAGGGAAGGAATATATGCAAAAGCAGATAATGGTAATGGACAGGTATCTATTCATGCGAAACATGAGATAACCAGAAGAGACGTGGTGGGATGGCTGGAAGAGCTTCCTTATACTTTGATGGAATTTAGATCTGCAGGCTGAAACTGCGTGAAAACAAGTATGTATACATGACACCTGGAGCTATGTGCATTAGTGATCAGGTTCCTAAAGACGGTTTCGTATATCCGGGTGAGTTGTATGAAGGTATAGAAATGGCTTTTGATACAGAGGTGCTCGAAAAAAAGTGGCCAATTGAACTTTCTGCATATGGAATTGAGATGAAAGATCTGAATGAGTTACTGAAGATAGGCATGAACAGCTATGTGACCGCTGTAACAGAAGAAATACTTGCAAAAAGTCAGCAAATGTATGATGCGCTATGTAATGGAAATTTGCCTTATACCGGATATAGATTTTATGTGCTGGAGTTACTTTTTCTAATAAAAAACGGCGGATTAAGCTACATAAAAAATGGAAGCCTTGTGACTAAAGGTCAGAGGCACATTGCTGTGGTCACAGAAATTACAGGTGACACAAGGTTTTTAAGCCGTATAACTTCAATAGGGCTGACACCCGGATGCAGGGTGAACGTAATCAAGAACGACAAGAGCAGGCCTATGCTGGTGTATTCCAGAGACACTATGATTGCCCTTAACAGAAAAGAGTGTGAGGGAATCAGAGTAGAGGAGGTAACAGCATGAGCCAAACAGCAACCATAGCTCTTTTAGGACAGCCAAATTCCGGTAAATCCACGTTGTTTAATGCTCTTACAGGAATGAGACAGCATGTAGGCAACTGGCCGGGAAAAACCGTGGAGAAAAAGGAAGGGACATTTACCCATGACGGTAAGGTATACAATGTTGCAGATCTTCCCGGTTCATACAGCCTTTCTGCCAATTCGGATGAAGAAGTCATAACCAGAGACTTTATCGCTTCAGGAAAAGCGGACGTTGTATGTATTTTGGCTGATAGTTCCCAGTTACAGAGAAGCCTTTCTCTGCAACAGATGTAAAGACCTATGACGAGTTTTATAAAAACCTTGAAAAAGCATTGAGTGGTGATAAAAGGATCAATATAAACGGTCTGGAGAACAGGTATGAAGAGATCAAGGGATACCAGGAGCTATGCAGCCTGATTCCGGAGAATATTATACCGGGATATTCATCTATGTGGCTTGCTGTTAAGGTTATGGAGAATGACAGGGTGGTTATCGCAAGGCTTAAGAATGCCCTTGATGATGTGACATTTAAAAAGCTTGAGAAGATAAAAAACGATCTGCTAAATGGACCGGCAGAATTGTACTTTATTACACTGCGTTTTCACTTGCGCTTGCATTTATTGCTTATCATGTTGGTCTTCTTATCTGGTAAAAGAGGGAAAAATGAACCATGTAGAGGATGCCTTCCTGAGGATGGCTTTAAGAACATGGGGCAGATGTGGGAAGTAATCTAAAGCAAGCCAACAGGGGGTGCCAATAGGCACCCCCCCTGTTGGCTTTGATAAAAATTCTCATTTGCAAAATGATATATCTGTCAAAGGAACAATTAAAATATTAAATACATTAAATTGTTGTTAGTACACGGATGTACAGAAAGGAATTAGATATGAAAATTTGGAGTACAGTTGGAAAGATCGCATGTGGATTTGCTTTGGGAACAGCAGGAGTTAAGCTCCTTAGCAGTAAAGATGCCAAGAAATGCTATACTCACGTAACCGCAGCAGTACTTAGATGCAAGGACTCTGTGCTGGAAACGGCAACTACAATTAAGGAGAACTGTCAGGATATCAGTGCCGACGCAAAAGAAATCAATGAAGAGCGCTATGCCAAAGACAGGGCACAGGAAATAGAAGATGCCAAGGCTGTTTTGGAAAATGCAAAGGAAGAGGCAGTTAATGACTGAGTATCTTTGGTGGTGAAATTATGAGATGTAAGATATTGCATGAATCCAAAGGAAGAATTCGTGTACATATGCAACAATGCCATATGACTTTACATGAAGCAGATAAACTCCAGTACTATCTTGAAGAACAGGATTTTGTCAGGAAAGCGGAGGTCAATGAGAGGACATCCAATGCCATAATCTTTTATGATGGTAAACGAGATGCCATTCTTAAGGTACTTTCTGCATTTGATTATGCTACAACTGATGTGGCGGTTCCGGAGCATACCGGAAGAGAACTGAGGATTCAGTTTGAAGATAAAATGTTTTCTCTGGTGGTAAGGAGACTGATTTCAAAGTTTATTCTTCCGGTTCAGCTTAGTAATATTAAGACTGTTATAAGGGCAATTCCGTTTATCATTAAGGGACTCATTTCCTTGTTTATAGGAAGGATTGAAGTATCTATACTGGATGCGACAAGTATCTCCGTTTCTCTTATTCGCGGTGATTTTGACACAGCAGGTTCTGTAATTTTCCTTCTTCGAATCGGGGAATTGATAGAAGATTATACACACAGAAAATCTGTGGATGACCTTGCCAGAAAAATGTCTCTAAATGTAGATAAAGTTTGGGTTAAGGCATCTGATGGGCAGGAGATACTTTCTAATATTTCGGACATTAAAGAGGGAGATATAGTAGTAATAAGAACAGGAACAATGATTCCTCTTGACGGTGTTGTAGATCAAGGCGAAGCTTCGGTAAACCAGGCTTCTATGACAGGGGAATCTGAAGCTGTCAGAAAAGACACCGGTGATCTGGTATACGCAGGAACTGTTGTGGAAGAAGGAGAGCTATGCGTTAAGGTTCAAAAGGCACAAGGAGCCGGCAGGTACGACAGAATTGTTGCCATGATTGAGGAATCAGAGAAGCTTAAGTCTGAGTCTGAAGATAAGGCATCGCATCTGGCAGACAGGTTGGTTCCATATACTCTTGGGGCAACCCTTTTGACCTATCTCATTACTGGAAATGCTACTAAAGCGGCGTCAATCCTGATGGTAGATTTTTGCTGCGCATTAAAGCTATCAATGCCAATCTCTGTACTTTCTGCGATGAGAGAAGCCGGGGACTATAAAATCTCAGTCAAAGGCGGCAAGTTCATGGAGGCGGTAGCTGAGGCTAAAACCATAGTTTTTGACAAGACAGGAACACTTACTCATGCCACTCCAAAGGTTAACAGAGTAATACCCTTTGCAGGAAATGATGAAAATGAAATGCTCAGGCTTGCAGCATGCCTGGAAGAACACTATCCTCATTCGATCGCCAATGCTGTAGTGAAAGCAGCGGAGGAACAGGGACTTACACATGAGGAAAAGCACACAAAGGCAATATACGTTGTTGCCCATGGCATTGCCAGCACAATCGATGGCAAGAAGGTATGTATTGGCAGTCATCATTATATATTTGATGATGAAGGATGTGTGGTCCCGCCTGGAGAAACAGAGAAGTTTGATGGTCTTCCAAATGAGTATTCACATCTTTATATGGCTATTGAAAACAAACTTGCAGCTGTAATTCTCATAGAAGATCCTTTAAGAAAAGAAGCGGCTGATGTTGTAAGAAGGCTTAAAGAAATTGGTTTTGACCGGGTTGTGATGATGACAGGCGACAACGAGAGAACGGCTAAAGATATTGCAGCAAAAACCGGAGTTACCAGCTACTTCTCAGAGGTACTTCCGGAAGATAAAGCTGCGTTCATTAGAAAAGAACATGAAGCCGGTCGAAAGGTAATAATGATCGGAGACGGTATAAATGATTCTCCGGCACTATCTGAAGCAGATGCCGGTATAGCGGTCAGCACCGGCGCATCTATAGCAAAAGAGATCGCAGATATAACAATATCTTCAGACGACCTTTCGGCACTGATCACACTTCGGCAGTTAAGTGAAAAGCTAATGGACAGAATTCATTATAACTACAGGGCAATAATCGGATTCAATTCATTTCTTATTTTTTTAGGAATAGTAGGCGTACTTGCTCCTACTGGAACGGCTCTTTTACATAATGTCTCTACGGTAGCTATCAGCATCAAGAGCATGACGGATCTGATGGAACCGGAAGTAAAAGCGGATAGAGAATGAATGCAGTTTCAATGATGCAGCGCTTTTGGCACCTACTGCTGTCAATCAACAGAAGTTTTTTATTTCCAGGGATGGAGATGAAGCTGTGATTAAAGCAGGGTTTGGTCCATTAACAAAGCTTGACCTTGGAATTGTCAAATATAACTTCGAAGCTGCATCCGGTCAAAAGAGTAAGACTTGATATTCCGAACTCTCTCATTCCCAATGAAATGATATTTTTCCCAATGAATGTTGTGTTTTTAAATCCTCAAAAGTTGCATACTACAGACATAAGGTAAAGAAAAGTAACCGCAACGCGGATAATTAAGGAGGATTTATCATGAGATATGGTGACGTTCAGGATACAAGAAAACCGGAAGTAAAGAAGGCACAGAGAGAAGAAGCAGTTCAGAAGCTTTTTACAGAGTTTACGGAAAAAGTTTCCTGCATGAGCAGACGAGACAAGAGACCTGTTATTGCATTTGGTGCAACATTTACAATCTGAAATATTCCAATGGGGACGGTTTTAAATGGCACGCTTATGGAGATGAGCGCTCCACAAAAGTGTACTGTTTAGAACCGTCCTTTGCGGCATTGAATGTTCATGAAGCTTTTCATAACTGGAATACAGGGTATTACTATTCAAATATTATCACCGGCGAAGGACACGGAAAGGCGTCTGAATGCATTAAATGTGGTAAGTGTGAGAAAGTCTGCCCGCAGCATCTTGAGATAAGACAGCTTTTGCCTAAGGTTGACGCTGCGTTTGAGTGATGCAGATGCATTTATAACCGGATTAACCAACTCCTTGACACTGGTTTAATCCCCTATTACTTTCCCTGATGCGCCTAATATTAAATCACTCATACTTTTACAGCTTAATGTGCAGCCATCTGAAACCCAGTCAGCTATCATCTTTATACTGCCATGTAAAACATATGCAGCTAAATATTTTTTTTCATGTTCAGAAAGATTCTGATTCATAGATGACACAACAAAGCTGTCAAAATCGGGGAGTACAGTTATTATTCTTGATGTAAGGCTTGTATTCCCCTTATTCAAAAACAGACTAAAAAAACCGGAATTATCTTTAATAAATTGAAGAGCAGCTATTAGATTTTCTTCCATTTTATGACCATTATTAAGATCATCCATCAATAACGATGCTGTTTTATTTGTGTATATGGTGGCAATTTCATTCAAAACGTCATACTGACTGCCATAATATTTATAAAATGTTGTCCGGTTTATTTGAGAAATCCGACAAAGCTCTTTTATTGTAATTTTGTCTATATCTGTATTTACAAGCATTTGTATCAGTGCAGTTCTTATGCTTTCTTTTGTATGTAATATCTTGGTTTCTCCTGATGCTATCATATCCCCTCCAAAATCAACATTTCAAAATAATTTGTCGGTTGAAATCAACACATGATGATTATACCATAATCAAAAAAAGGAAGGTTCATATCGACAATGAGAAAGCTGAAGGAGAAAAACATGGTGTTTTTTTTGATGGTTGTTATTATACTTGTTGGAATTGCAGCAATATTGGGAAGAAATATTTATTTGAATCTTACCGCCGGTCCATATGAAGTTACCAATGATGAGATTGCTGCTTATTATGCAAATGCTTTGGAAGAAAGCAATGATTCCATAAAAAAAGGTGTACAGCAGATAATGCTTGGGACTGTGGCAAAAAACCATGATGCCACTCTCGATGCCCTGAATAAGATCAAGGATGCAGGTTATGATTACATAGAGCTTAATGATTTTATGGTTGAGAAATCATCTTTTATAGTAAAGGTTTTGACAAAGTTTGGCGGGATGGACATTGGAAACAGTGGATATCAGGACTGGCATACCCTTATATACGAGAGCGGTCTTAAAGTGAGCAGCCTTCATTCTAATCTTGGGGCTATCGAAGCTGATCCTGCAAAAATCGCTAAGCTGGCAAAAAGTTATGGGACCAATACTGTAGTGATAACAGGGATGTACAGATTTGACTATAGCAGTTTGGAAGAGGTAACTTCACTGGCAGAGAGGCTTAATGCTGCAGGTAAAGCTCTGGCACAGGAAGGAATCCTTCTGCTATATCATAATCATAATTGTGAGCTTCAGAAAGTAGATTCCGGGAAAACAGCATATGAGATTCTAATAGAGAACACAGATGCAGATTATGTAAATTTTGAACTGGATACATTCTGGATGGCTGATGGTGGAGCAGATCTTTATGCTATCATAGATAAATTGGGATCACGCCTTAAATACTGGCATATAAACGACAGGGGTAATACTGAAAGCGGTCCATATATGACACCAATTCTAAAGGAAAAGGCTACAGAACTGGGAAGTGGTAACATGAATCTTGATGGCCTTTCCTTAATAATAAAAGAGGCCGGTGTCAAGGCAGTTATATTGGAAACACACATGAACTGGGTAGATAACAGCCCGGTCAGGAGTATAGAGGTGAGTTCAGCCTTTATGAACGAGCATTTTTGATACATTCCTGAACATAAAGGCCACAAGAATGCTGTTAAATATTTTTAAGAGTACAGGATGCGAGGTTGATGATGCTGCGTGCAATATCTTCCTCGCTCTCTTTATATCCTGATCTGCACCAATATTCAATTATTCCTGCACTGCCTGCAGAAATATATGAAAAAAGAATATCCTTAGTTATTCCAGAATCTTCTTTTTCGTATTGCATTAATGAATCGGAGAATAGTTCATATATCATATTTGCGATCTTGGAAATGAAGCCTGAACTCTTTGGAAAGATCAGTCCATTCACCGGAGAAGAATCTGTGATATTGCCACGAATATATTTTAAAGTTTCAGCAACGGAGCCCTCAAGTGAGTCTCCTTCAACCTGATTAAGCCTGGAACATAATTCATTTACAGCATCATCCTGCAACTTGTCAACAAGATCAGGGACATCGAGGTAATGCTTGTAGAAAGTGGCTCTGTTAATTTCAGCAATGTCACATATTGAGGTAACTGCGATTTTTTCATATTCTGTTTTTTTCAGCAGTTCAAAAAAGGCAGATCTTATGCGCATTTTTGTGTATCGTACTCTGCCGTCTTCTTTCTTTGTGGCAGAGATTTGCTGTTTACTTACATATTTATCAGACATAATCAACATTTTCCTCTATTGTGTTTAATAAGTTTCAGATGCATGGATATTGATGATTGATAGTGATTTTCCGGTTTTCTATAATCATCATATAAAGATAATATACAAATGTTGAATATATTTCAAGCGTTGTATTTGGCCGAAATATTTTGACTAATCATGAGTGGATAGAGGAGACATGCTATGAATGGAAAACAAAAGGAATTATTTGAAAGTAATAATCTGTGGAAATCGATTATGAGTATGGTAATACCGGCGCTTCTTGCAATACTCGTAATGCTTTTATACAACATGGCAGATATGGTGTTTGTTGGTCAGACAGGAGATACAGCGCAGGTCGCAGCTGTTTCAATAGTTGGACCGGTTTTCAATCTGATAATGGCTGTTGCAATGCTACTTTCTGCCGGTGGAACAGTCCTCATTTCAAAAGATCTTGGTGCAAAAGACGAGGAACACGCAAGGCAGATTTCTGCAGTGTGTATGTGGGGAGCGGTAATTCTCGGAATATTGAGCGCTATTATAATCATTGGATTTAGCAAGCCGCTATTGTTATTTCTTGGAACAACACCTGATACCTATCCATTTGCAAAAAACTATATGACAATACTTGCTGCAGGAGCTCCTTTTCTTCTTATCAGCAATATGCTGGGGCAGCTTCTTAGGGCTGAAGGTGCAGTAAAGGATGGATTAATTGGTAATCTCACAGGTACAGCTGTCAATATTATACTTGATCCGATTTTTATTCTTGGACTCGGAATGGGTGTTGTAGGAGCTGCAATCGCAACAGTTGTGGGGAATATTGTAGCGACACTGTTTTATATGAGATATATGAAGAAGAAAGCAGTTGTCTTAAATATGAGTCTGTCAAATGCCAGAAAAAAACCTGTGCTCATTTTTACAGTCATGGCGCTGGGGCTTCCTAATGCTGTAAGCACAATGCTTTCAGGCTTTGCCAATTCTTTTGCTAACCAATTGCTATCCGATTATGGATCAGATTCTATTGCTGCCAATGCTGCAGCAGGAAGGATCAATCAGATCATAGTAATGGTGCTTATGGGAATATGTATGGGAGCACAGCCACTTATTTCCTACAATTATGGAGCAGGAAATCTTAGTAAGTTATCCGGGATTATGAAAAGAATACTGATTCTTTGTACTGTCAGCGGAGTCATTACAACAGCTTTGGTCATTTCATTCAGAAGTGCAGCTATAAGTCTTTTCCTTAAAGATGCATCAGTTGCTGTGGTTGCAGAATCAATAATTACACTGTTGATGCTAAGTTCTCCATTTTTAGGACTGTTTTACTTATCAACCAATTTCCTGCAGGCTACAGGAAAGGCAGCAAGTGCAACAGTAATATCCTCACTTCAGAAAGGGGCGCTGCTTATTCCTCTTTTGTTTATTCTTGAAGCTTTATTTGGATTCTACGGTGTTATATATGCTTATGTCGTGGCGGACTTTTCTGCAGTAGTTATTGCTGCGATTGCACTGGTTATAAACTGGATTAAGGTGAAGAAGGAATTAAAGCCGGTATTAAATCAAAATATAAAGGTACATACAAAGGGGGATTATAGAAATGAATGTTATAATTGATATGCTTATAGGAATAAAATATTTTTTGATTTATATGTTTTCTCTTGCCGGTGTTGTCTTTCTGATAAATAAGATATTTGATCTTCCTAAGGAGTTATTTCGCAAGCTTCTCCATTTTATCGCATTTTCATCTGTTATTGTCATGATCTATGCAGCTAAAAACTGGATATCGGCATCACTTGTTCCTGTGTTTATTATAATGCTCATGTATCCGGGGCTTAGCCGTGCAGAAAAAGACAAACGGTTTACTGAACTGGTAGTTGAACGCAGAAAAGGAGAACTTAAGTCAAGCCTTTTACAGTTGTTTGGTACAATAGCATTTATAATAACTGTCAGTTGGGGATTATTGGGACATAAAGAGCTCGCTGTTGCAGCTATACTAATGTGGGGATTTGGAGATGCAGCGGCAGCACTTATTGGCAAAAGATTTGGAAAGCATAAGGTTCTGTGTTTTAAGCACGTAGATCACAAGAAAAGCTGGGAGGGAACAGCAGCAATGTCAGTAGTTGCATTTGCTTTTGGAATGGCAAGCCTTATGATTATTGGTAATATTCCACTAGTTTACTGTGCTTTTGCAGTGGTAATAGCTGCTCCTCTGGCAGCAATCACTGAGCTTGTCACAAAAAACGGATATGATACAGTTACTGTCCCGATTGTTTGCACATGCACTCTTTATCTTTCGTATATAGCTATGGGAATTGTCTGAGTCAATAAAAGCCTAAGCTGTTTCTCATGTATTTTTACGATAGGATGATGGGGTTATCCCATATATTTTTTTAAATACTTTTACAAAATAATTATTATCCTGATATCCTACAAAGCTGCTGATATCCTGAATCGCATAATCTGTGTTTTTCAGGAATGAGGCAGCTTTTTCGCACCTTTTTTTGGCGATGTATTCACTTATGGTCTGTTTGGTTTCGCTTTTAAAAATCTTCGAAAGATGGGAGATGGACATATTTGTTATTTCTGAAAGCCTTTTAATAGTAATTTCGTTTCCCAGGTGAAGTTCAACATATTCCATGATTTTTTGAACCGGTATGGAATAATCCCCAAGTGTAAGTTTATGTTCATGCACAGCGCGGGTAAGTTCCAGAATCATGTCATAAATGTAGGTTTGCTGGCTTGATGAATTAAGTGATGAATCCATGAGCTGGACATACTTCTGTGTGATGGCGTTAATAGTAATGACAGACAGACCGGAATCTTCGGCTGCTTTCCTGGCGAGTACTCGTAATATTGCGAAAGAGACTGCAGGGTTTGAATAAGTAGGGTTTTCTTTCATAAAATCATAGTTAGCAGTTGATGCAGCCATGATTTTGAAAGCGCTTTTTACATTTTCAACATCTCCGTTTTTTATCATGCTTAAAAATCTATGTTCATCATCATATCGTCTGTAAATAGAACTGTAGTCAGTGTTGTCAATGTCGGTGTGTAATGTCTTTTCTGCCGCGTCCTGAATAAATCCGGTTAGTTTCCGATAATGAAAGGCAATAACTGAAGGATCAAATGACTGCATAACAGCAGTGAGTGTGCCTTGGAGTTGGCTGGAGTACATTATAGGGAATGCTGTGTAATACAATCTTAAGGATATGAGATTAGATGCGGGAAGGCTGTTTTTTATAATCATCTGCTCTAAAAAATTCTCTGAGTATTCCTTCTGAACGTACGGACCTACTATAAAGGTCTGATCACAAAATTTAAAAAAAATAATGCATACATTGAGAGAGTCCACGATTTCATATATTGTTTCAGTTTCAGAAGAGTTGATCATAAGTGAAAGAGCTTCCCTTGTGAACATGGGTTGAAGAGTATTGTTATAGCAATATTTTTCTTCGAAACTTCTTAAATCCTTATCGTAGTCAGTGACTACGACAGCATTTATGTTCATCAGGTTTCTTATAAGTCTCAAAAAAAGATCTGTTTCCATTGTTATATTCTCCGAAAAAAGCGGGTGGTTAGATTTGAATATAGTAATAATATACGGCACATGCAAAATAATGCTATTAAAATAAATTTTATATCAGATATATCATGATTAAGCTCAAAAAGCAATACAAAATTACTATTTTAAATCTAATTATTCTATATTGATTTTGGTTCCCATGATACCATATGAACAATAAAGATAATATTGTCGTGCTGCAATGCAGTTTTAGCAATAATACGAGGAGACTGAGAAATGAGAAATACAATTCTGTGGAACGATGGATGGAAATTTGAAAAGGAAAATATATCTGAAGCAGTTACTATTCCACATACCTGGAATGCAGTTGACGGGCAGACCGGCCCTGAGCAGTACTACAGGGGAATCTGCCACTATAAAAAGCAGTTTAACAGACCGACAATGGAAGATGGTCAGCGTTGCTACCTTGAATTCAGGGGAGTGAATTCATCCTGTGAAGTACATATCAATGGTAAAGCAATTGCCAGACATGATGGAGGTTATTCAACCTTCAGGTGCGATGTGACAGATTTTCTTCAGAGATCTAATGAAGTAACAGTCATTGTTTCCAATGAACCAAACGAGGTCGTATATCCGCAAAGAGCGGATTTTACGTTCTACGGTGGAATATACAGAGACGTATACATGGTAATTGTAAATAAGGGTCATTTTGATCTTGATTACTATGGTGGAAATGGCCTGTATGTGACGCCTTCCATTGAAGGAAACCATGCTCATGTTGATATTAAGACATATTTTGCAGGTAATGCAGACCGGATCCTGATTTCAATAGATGGTGTTGGAGAAAAGGAACTGGAGATTAGTAAGGAAGACGGAAAGAACATTGCAACAGGTTCTTTTGATATTGAGAATCCAAGGTTATGGAATGGTATCGCAGATCCATACCTCTACAGGATAACAGCAACATTGTTTACCGGTGAAGAGGTGTCTGACAGGATTTACGACAGGTTTGGAATCAGAACATTTTCATTTGATCCGGAAAATGGATTTTTCTTAAATGGAAAAAGTTACCCTCTTAGAGGAGTATCAAGGCATCAGGACAGAGCTGGAATCGGAAATGCGCTGACAAAGGAGATGCACGAAGAAGATATGGACCTGATCCTTTCTATGGGAGCTAATTCCATAAGACTTGCGCATTATCAACACGATCAGTATTTTTATGACCTCTGTGATGAAAAAGGAATAGTTGCGTGGGCAGAGATCCCATATATCACTGTTCATATGGACAGCGGAAGAGATAATACGATCTCACAGATGAAAGAGTTAATAACTCAGAATTATAACCATGCATCCATCATATGCTGGGCGTTATCCAATGAAATAACACTTCAGGGCGTGACAGATGATCTTATGGAAAACCACCGGATTCTTAATGATCTTGTTCACGAGATGGATCCTGGGAGAGTATCAGCTATGGCGAATCTGTTTATGCTTGAAACGGATTCACCACTTGTTCAGCTTCCTGATATCAGAGGATATAACCTTTATTACGGCTGGTATGTAGGGGATATGGAAGATAACGACAAATGGTTTGATGACTTCCATAGAGAGCATCCGGATACAGTGATTGGGCTCACTGAATATGGCGCTGATTCAGTAATAAAACTTCAGTCACCAAAACCGGAGAAAGGTGATTTTACGGAAGGGTATCAGGCACTTTACCATGAACACATGCTTGAGATGATAAATAAAAGACCTTATATATGGGGTTCGTATTGCTGGAACATGTTTGAATTCGCCGCTGCCGGCAGAGATGAAGCAGGAGATCCCGGAAAAAATCACAAGGGGCTTGTTACTTTCGATAGAAAGATAAAGAAAGATGCTTATTATATCTACAAGGCTTGGTGGTCAGATGAACCTTTTGTTCATCTCTGTGGAAAGAGATATCACGATCGTATTGAAGAAGAAACAGAAATCAAAGCCTATTCAAATCAAGGCACTGTAACTCTTTTCGTAGACGGAGAAGAAATTGAAACAAAGACTGCGGAGCATGTTTTTACATTCAGAGTAAATATTAATGGAACTCACAAAATAGAAGCTGTATCCGGTGATTGCCGGGATGAAATGGAAATCACAAAGGTTTCAGACCCCAATCCTGATTATTTTATATCAAAAGATAAAGTGCATAACTGGTTTGATGTTCAGGCAGAAGATGAAAGCGCTGAGGATAATGAGTATCTTTCATTAAACAGCACTATGGCGGAGATTCAGGCTGTACCGGAAGGAAAAGCCATAATTGATAACATGATGGCGGTCATGAACAGCAAAGCTGCCGGTGGTATGGGAGAAGGGGTAAAAATACCAAAAGCCATGCAGGCAATAATAGCGAGACAGCCACTAAAAAAGCTTATTCAGCAAGGAGGAATGAAACTTGATTCCCCGGAGATAAGAAATCTGGAAATGGCGTTATCAAAGATAAAAAAGTGAAAGGAAAGCGATATGAATAAATTTGAAACAGGATTTTTGCTTGGAGCATCCACTGCCGCACATCAGGTAGAGGGAAATAACATAAATTCTGATTATTGGGCTATGGAAAACATGGAGTATTCTCAGTTTGTTGAGCCATCTCTTGATGCAGTCGATCACTATAACAGATATGAAGAAGACATCAAAATGCTTTCGGATGCAGGATTAAATACATACAGATTCTCAGTAGAATGGGCCAGAATTGAACCTGAAGAAGGCAGATTTGATGAGAACGAGATTGATCATTACAGAAAAATGATAGCCTGCTGCAAAAAGAATAATGTTGAGCCGGTGATAACTCTTATGCATTTTACATCTCCTATGTGGCTGATTAAAAAAGGTGGATGGGAAAATGAAGAAGTTGTCAGGTTGTTTGCCAGATATGCAGGATATGTCACAGAGAAGCTGGGAAATGATATCAGGTATATATGTACTATAAACGAGGCAAATATGAGACTGCAGATAGGTGCTCTTATGGAGCGCTTTAAGAAGCAGATGATGGCAAAAATGGCATCCTCACAGAAAGATACGGATGTACAGAATGCCAGGAAAGATTCCATGGAGGGTCAGGTTCAGGTTGGCCTTAATCTCTCAGACCCCATGGAGAGAATGAAACTGATAGCTATGGAAAATGCCAGGATATTCGGAGATCCGCAGCCGCATACCTTTGTGTCAGCAGCTTCTGAGAACGGTGACATGATAGTGATAAAGGCACATGAGGCTGCAAAAGAGGCAATTAAAAAGGTCAACCCTGAGATAAATGTGGGGATAACTCTTTCACTCCATGATACACAGTTTATCGAAGGTGGAGAGAATGGTGCTGATAAAGAGTGGAATGAGGAGTTTGGACACTATATTCCGTTTATTAAGGATGATGACTTCTTTGGACTCCAGAATTATACAAGAACCATATATGGACCTGACGGAATAGTGCCGGTTACTGAAGGAACGCCTATGACTCAGATGGATTATGAAGTATATCCGGAAGCGCTTGAGCATGTAATAAGGAGAGTTAATAAAGAGATGCCGGGTGTTCCGATCATGGTTACTGAAAATGGGATAGCAACTTCAGATGATGAGCAAAGATGTGAATTCATAGATAAGGCCATTGCCGGGGTACAGAGCTGCATAGAGGATGGAATTCCTGTAATTGGGTATTGCCACTGGTCACTAATGGACAATTTTGAATGGCAGAAGGGGTATGCTCTGACATTTGGACTTTGTGCAGTTGATAGAAAAACACAGATAAGGACTCCTAAAAAGAGTCTTAAACACTTGGGTGGATATAGATAATATGTGAATAAGGATGATGTATTGGAGGAATTATGGGTAACATAAGTGAAGAAAAAGACACAGGTGTAATTTATCACAGAGCTAAAACATGGCAGATTATCCTGTTTGCATGTAATGGTCTTGTAGGAATGAGTATTTATCAGCTGATAGGTCTGGCCAGTTATTCGGCAAACATAGGATATGGAATTACTACCGTTGCGGTAGGAGGAATACTGACTTTTACGAGAATTCTTGATGCAATAACGGATCCGCTGCTGGCTTTTGTATATGACAGAATTAATACAAGATGGGGAAAAATACGTATACTAATCGTCGCAGGATGGCTTATTGAGGCTGTTGCTCTTTTATGTATGTTCAATTTCTTTTCAAGTAAAGGTTTTGGGCTTGTTGTATTTCTGCTTTGTTATATTGTCTATATTATTGGATATACAATGGCTAACGTCACAGCTCTTACTGTTCCGAATTTATTGACAAATGACCCCAGGCAGAGACCTACTATCGGTGTCTGGCAGACAGTTTTCAACTATATTGTTCCCATTGTTTTAAGTATTGTCCTCAATGTTGTGCTTTTACCAATGTTTGGTGGAGAGTATAATCAGGGATTTTTGACAGCAGCATGTTTTGTTGCTATTGCAGTGTCAGCATTGGGAGTACTTTTTGTCTGCATAGGAGTCTCTGAATATGACAAACCGGAGAATTTCAAGAATCTTACAGGCAATAAAGAGGAAAAACTCAGCATTAAGGATATGATTGGCGCGATCAAGGAAAACAAACCATTCCAGTGTTATATAGTAGCTGCAGCATCTGATAAGATTGCGCAGCAGGTAGCCAGTCAGTCAATTGTTGCTACACTTCTTATGGGAATAATTATTGGAAATATGGGGCTTTCTACCATATTAAACATGATCGCTATACTTCCGGCTATCCTTTTTGCAGCATTTGGTGCCCGATATGCCGGTAAACATGGAAATAAAGAATCTATTGCAACCTGGACATGGGCTTGTATGGGAATAGCAGCAGGTCTTGTGGTATTTTTCGCAGTTATTGATCCGCATCATATTGCTACTTTTGGACCAATGATGATCATCTATGTCGTGTTCACTCTTTTGCTCAATGGTGCAAAAATGTGCGTAACAACAGCAAATACAGCATTTATGTCGGATATAATCGATTACGAGCTTGATCGTACAGGGAAGTTTATTCCTGCAGTTATGACAGGTACATACAATTTTATAGATAAAATTGTTTCTGCTTTTTCAGCGGTTATAGCTACATTGGCTATTGCTCTTGTAGGATATACAGAAACTCTTCCGCAGCCGGGAGATACTCTTACAAGACCTATTTTTTGGATGACCATGGTCTTGCAGTATGGATTGGCGATGATTGGTTGGGTGTGCACCATAATAGCAATGCGCAAATGTGATCTCACAAAAGACGAGATGGCCAGAGTTCAGCACAGGATTTCTGAAAAAAAGAAAATGATTCAAAACTCACAGGAATGAATGGTTACAGAGGAACGGATATATGAGCAGCAATGTTTTCAAAGATGCCAAGTGGATAACACCGGAACAAAAGACTGAACCGGATATACGAAAAGGTGCAGGATATCTGCGACGGTGCTTTAATATCAAAAAAGCTTCAGGCAATATAACCATGTTTGCAACAGCACACGGCTTATATGAAATCAGGATAAACGGAGAACCTGTTACAAAATCACGACTGACTCCGGGATGTACGGAATACAATAGCAGACTAATGTATCAGGTCTATGATGTTACGCATTTTTTGAATCCGGGAGAGAATGAGATTTTTGTAACTCTTGGCGATGGCTGGTATAGAGGGTGCAACGGCATTGATGGTGTCAGAAATCTGTTTGGTGAGGATATTTCTTTTATCAGCATCATTGAAAATGATAATGGTGAAATATTGCTGTCATCTGATGAAAACTGGGAAGGTTCGGAAAACGGACCAATTCTTCTGACCGATCTGGAACTGGGTGAAACGTATGATGCCAGAAAAGAGGGTATTAAGGACTGGCATGCGGCAAGAGTCTTAAGCTTTGGTAAAGATAATCTTGTCATGCAGGATGCTCCGGCAATTCTTGAGCATGAAGTATTTCAGGGGAAGTTAATTGAGACACCTTCCGGGGATCATGTTTATGACTTTTCACAGAATCTGGCAGGATATACACAATTTGTTATTGAGGATGCCAAAGAGGGAGAACGGATTACACTTATTCATGGCGAAACCCTTGATGAAAATGGAGAGTTTACAATTGCTAATTTTCAGCCCGGAGACCGTAATAAATCCGGTGGAATAAAACAGGAGGTCAACTATATCTGTAAGAATGGCAGAAATGAGTTTAAGCCACATTTTTCCATGTTTGGTTACAGATATGCAAGGATAATAACAGATATTCCGCTCGAAAAGATCAGTATCCAAAGTATAGCTGTATATTCTGATATGAAGGAAAAGTCCGGATTTGAATGTTCAGACGAAGGAGTAAACCGGTTATTCAGGAACAGTGTATGGAGTATGAAATCCAATTTTTGCGATATTCCCACGGACTGTCCCACCAGGGAAAGAGCAGGATGGACAGGGGATGCAGGAGTGTTTGTCGAAACCGGGCTTTATTTGATGGACTGTGCACCTGTGTATTGCAACTGGCTTTCCAGTGTGAGGGTTAACCAGAAAGACTCCGGCAAAATGGCTTATATAAGCCCCAAAAACGGCCTTCCGGGGAAGATTGCAGAGATGTTTTCGGCATCTGTGGGCTGGGGAGACGCTTCGGTCATAGTTCCATATTACATTTATAAGAATACAGGAGATAGGACTGTTCTTTTAGAAAACTACGACATGATGAAGAAGTGGGTCGGTTTTCTTGAAGACAGGGCAGGAAAGAGCAAACTTAAGAATAAATTTAAGAGAAATCCTTACAAAAAATACATAATAGATACAGGCATGGACTACGGTGAATGGTGTGAACCGGGAGCAGATGTTATGAAGACCATGACTGCTGCTTTCAAGGATGGACAGCCTGAAGTGGCAACTGCATATTTTGCATATTCATCACGCCTGTTATCTGAAATTGCAGATATACTGGGAAAACCTGATGAAAGTCAATACTACAAGGCTTTGTCAGAAAATGTCAGGAACGCATACCGTCATCTTGTTCTCAGGGATGGCCATATACATTCAGAAAGACAGTGCGAGTATGTAAGACCTTTAGCCTTCAGGCTTTTGGATAATGAGGAAGCTCAGGCAGCCGCTGAAGACCTTAATGCCCTGGTAATAAAAAATGATTACCATCTGAATACCGGATTTTTATCAACGCCTTTTCTGTGTAAGGTGTTATGTGAATATGGTTTTTCTGATACTGCGTACAAGCTTCTTCGTCAGAGGACATACCCTTCATGGTTATATTCCGTTGAAAAGGGTGCCACAACTATATGGGAAACCTGGGATGGAATAAGAGAAGATGGAACTGTACACGACTCATTAAATCACTATTCTTACGGAGCGATATCCGGATGGCTGTTATCCGGTGTCGTTGGAATAAAGTATTCTTTTGATGAAGTGATCATAGAGCCTTTCGCAAACCCGAATCTTGAATATGCAAAAGGATACTATGAATCACAAAGGGGCATGATCAGGTCAGAATGGAAATATGATGCTGACGGAAATGCATCCTACCATATAGAGATACCTGAAGGCCTTTGCGCTACTTTAAGAATACCTGGATTTGAAGAAAAGAGATTGACTGGCGGAATATATGATTTTTGATTATCAAAAGGAGAACAACGAATGGCATATATTTGTAATCCGATAAATATCAATTACAGATATCAGTTTAACGCTGACCCAAGAAGACATGGTGAAATACAGATCTGTCGTGAAGCGGCAGATCCCTCAATGATTCTGTATAAAGATCGTTATTATATATTTGCTTCCATGACTTTGGGAGTATGGGTTTCAGATGATCTTGTAAATTGGGAGAATAACAGACTTCCGGATACCCTCCCTCTATACGATTATGCACCTGATGTTAGAGTAATGGGTGATTACGTATATTTCTGTGCGTCAAGAAGAGAGGAAAACTGCGACAGATATAGAACAAAGGATATTCTGAACGGCCCATATGAAAAGATTCCGGGAAATTTCCCTTTTTGGGACCCGAATCTTTTTATTGATGACGATGGCAAAGTGTATTTTTATTGGGGATGTTCAAACATAGATCCAATTTATGGCTGCGAGCTTGATCCGGTTACTATGCTTCCGGTAGGTGAAAAAGTAGCACTGATTTGTGGAGAGCCCTCTGTTAAGGGATATGAAAGAGTGGGAGAGAATAATTCTCAGCTTCCTGCTACAGATGAGGAAATCGAAACTAAATATAAGGAGTTTTTTTCTCGTCAGGGTATTACAGAGGATATGGTTCCCGAGGCAACCAGGCCTCTTATAAAGGGTATGTTCTCCAACAAGCCATATATCGAAGGTGCATGGATGGACAAACATAATGGAAAATATTATCTCCAGTACGCCTTTGCAGGTACCCAGTACAATACTTATGGAGATGGCGTATACATTTCTGATTCGCCGCTGGGACCATTTGAACCGGCTGATAATAATCCATACTCTTACAACCCCGGAGGCTTTTTCCCCGGAGCAGGGCACGGTTCCACAATGGAAGATATAAGCGGTAATTTCTGGCATACGGCTACAATGAGAATCAGTGTGAATCATGATTTTGAGCGAAGAGTAGGGATATGGCCTGCAGGATTTGATAAAGACGGTGAACTGTTCTGCAATCAGAGATATAGTGACTGGCCAAGAGAGATAAGTGGCGCAAAGCAAGATCCCTGGAAACCACCTGACTGGTTCCTTTTAAGTTACAAGAAAAAAACTGCATGTTCATCATACCGTGCAGAGTGTTCCGACAAAAATGCTGTTGATGAAAATGTGCAGACAATGTGGAGCCCTGATACAAATGGAAAAAATGAATGGCTGATGGTGGATCTTGGAGAAGAATATGAAGTACATGCAATTCAGATAAATTTTGGAGATTATAAGATAGATACTGCTATTCCCGGAGAAATAAGAGGTACTTCCCAGGCTCGCTTTATAGACGATAAAACTTACTTTACAAGATGGAAGCTTGAAGGATCTAACGATGGAAAAGAGTTTTTCCTGATTGAAGATAAATCTCAGGCTGAAACAGATCTTACACATGATCTGTTTGTATCAGAGGAGGGGGTTAAGGTTCGCTATCTTAAAATTTCCAATATGCAGGTACCATATAATCAGATTCCTTCAATTTCAGGGTTAAGAGTCTTTGGAGTAGGAGGTCAAAAAGTTCCGCAAAAACCTGCATTTTCTGTTTGCAGAATTTCTGATATTGATATGACTATAAAAATAGATGCGAATGCAGATGCACTCGGACATCTGGTTCTATGGGGAAATTCTCCGGAAAAACTATATCATAGCTGGATGCTTATGGGAGACGAAGCCGTAGTAGAGCCTAAACGAATCGGAGCCTTGGTTTCAGGAAAGGGTTATTATGTGCGTGTAGATAGTTTTAATGAGAGTGGTATAACCGAAGGTGATATACTGCACCTTCAGTCACAGCCTGAATAATAACAAGTGCCAACGGGCTTATGTAATTTGAAGGCAATTAAAAAACACTAGTCCCACAATTATTCCTATATTCTCTGGGTGACATACCAACATGTTTATGAAATAATCTGCTAAAGTAAAGTGGATTGTCATAACCGACAATTGAAGATATTTCGCTGATGGTATAATCAGCGTTCTTTAACAGGCTTTTCGCATTGGATAACCTTATATCCAGAAGGTATTGAAGAGGCGATAAGCCTGTATATGTTTTGAACTTCCTGAAGAATGTATTTGTATTTATATTTTTCTCTTCCAGATATTTATCTATGGAAATTTGGTCATGAAAGTGTTCATGGAAATAATTGGCGGCACTTTCAATGCTAAGTTTGTCTGTTACAATGCTGCTGTGTTCATCGTTTGTAGTGACGCGTCCCATCGCGATAAGAAGCTGACCAAAAAGCAGAGCAGTGCATTCTGCGTAGTTATCACGTTTTAGCTGCAACTCAAGTATGATTTTGTTAAAAAGCAGGACATATTCCGCACTGCAGCCAACAGTGATAACTCTTTTTGACAGATCGATTCCATACTTTTCAAATAATGTATAGATATCACTTCCTGTGAAATGAATCCAGTAAATAATCGGCTTATCATTGCCATAATATGTGTATTTTTGCATCTCGTCAGGGCGGTAAATGACAATGTTTCCGGCGTCGATGCTGCATTCTTTGCCATCCCCAAAATCAAAAAAACCACATCCTGAATGGATATAGATTAGTTGAAAGTCGATTCGACCTTTTCCTCTGAATGTTGGCAGCTTTTTCTTTGTAACAAGCATATACATGCCGCAGCTGTTTATCCACAATTCTTTACTTTTGTCCATATATCCTTTGGGTATATCTTCCAGATAATTTCCGTAGTTAAGGTACATAATGATCTCCAATTCAACAAGAATGTGCATATATTATACAGCTTTGTTTATGTTATTCGCCAGGAAAAATTGATAGAATGCGTCTTAGCAAAATTTTAAAGGGGGCTGACATGAGAAAAGGTTATATAAAAAGGGTTATGTGTATGGCTATTACAGGAGTTTTATTGGTTACAGGGTGCTCTGGTACTGCTGAAAACAGTGGTAATGTTGAAGAAAAAGAGACAGCATCTTCAAATGAATCAGTGGAACCAGCAGGTGCGGAACAGAATAATACAACTGAAAACACGCAGGATACTTTGCCGGAGGAAACCTGGAAATCAGCTGTAGAGAACCTGCCTGAGGATTTTATTTTTGGAATGGATGCATCTTCTGTTCTTGTAGAAGAAAAAAGTGGAGTCAGGTATTACGGCTTTGATGGTCAGGAACAGGATGTTTTTAAAACCCTTGCAGAATCAGGCATTAACTACATTCGTCTGCGTGTATGGAACGATCCGTACGATGAAAATGGAAATGGATATGGTGGAGGAAATAATGATGTTCCTACTGCGATAGAACTTGGAAAAAGAGCTACTGAATTTGGAATGAAGGTCTGCATAGATTTTCATTATTCGGATTTTTGGGCTGACCCTAAAAGACAGCATGCTCCTAAAGCGTGGGAAGGCATGGATGTTGAAGAAAAAAGCGCTGCTTTATATGAGTTCACAAAGGACTCACTTACACAGCTTCTTGATGCAGGTGTTGATGTTGGAATGATCCAGATAGGAAATGAAATAAACTATGGGATGTCAGGAGAAACCAAGTTTGAGAACGTTGTTACACTTCTAAAATCCGGAAGCAAGGCTATCAGAGAAGTTTCGGCAGAATATGGAAAAGAGATAAACATAGTTGTTCACTATACCAGAATAACAGACAAAGGTGATGTACTTGATCTGGTTTCCAGGCTATGTGATAACGATTTGGATTTTGATATGATCGGTATGTCGTACTATCCGTTCTGGGATGGTGGAATGGATAACATGAGCCGTGTCCTGGAGCTTATTCAGGAAAGATATGGAAAGAAGGCATTCCTTGCTGAGACCTCTTATGCATATACCACAGAAGATGGTGATGGCTCGGGAAACAGTTTCGCGGAAGGTGATGAGGTCAGTGGATACGAAGC
>CAMVLM010000010.1 GCA_947168335.1 uncultured Butyrivibrio sp.
GGACGGCACTGGGTGTCAACTGACATAACCATGTTCTCGATAGTAACGTCGTTACGATAATCCTTAGGGAAAAGCGGACGCATAGGTCTGTCAATAACGCGGCTTGTAAGAATTGCGTTCTCTGAAGGCTTACCCTCACGCTTGTTGAATCCTCCCGGGAACTTACCTACAGAATAGAATTTCTCACCATACTCAACGCTGAGGGGGAAGAAATCAATTCCGTCTCTGGGCTTATCAGATGCTGTTGCAGTACAAAGTACGGTTGTATCACCATACTGCATAAAAGCACAGCCGTTAGCCTGTTTTCCTACCTTGCCGATTTCTACCTTAAGGGTACGACCAGCCAGTTCTGTTGTAAATGTCTTCATATTCATCTCCTTAATTTCACGCTCAGGCCCTTTCTGTCTAAAGAAAAGTCCCGGCAAACTTCTCGCGCCATCCTCGGGCGCATTATTATTCCTTTTAATGTAAAGCAAGGCGGAATAAGCCGGCCTTTTGCAACCGGCATACCCCGCCCTTTTTCCACTGGAAAATTATTTTCTCAAACCAAGATCTGCGATAAGCTTACGATACTTTTCAAGATCCTTCTTCTTGAGGTATGCAAGAAGTGCACGTCTGCGACCTACCATCTTAAGAAGACCTCTTCTTGAGTGGTGATCCTTGGGATGTGTGTTAAGGTGCTCGTTAAGCTCCTTAATACGAGTTGTCAGGATTGCTACCTGAACCTCCGGTGAACCTGTGTCGCCAGCCTGTCTGGCATACTGGTTGATAACTTCTGTTTTCTTTTCCTTTGTGATCATGTTTCTACTCCTTTTCTTTACAATGTGCCGAATACCAGGAAGCGGCTGGAGTTACCATCATCCGAGTATCGGTAATTACTTATTGTTCTCATGTGAGAAACCACTTGATTTTATCACAGTAAGACCTAATTGTAAAGCATATTACCTGGCAAAGAAATTCCTTCCCGCCTCAAGGTCCATATTCATCTGTGCCTGGAGCTGCTGAACTCCCTCAAACTTCATTTCACTTCTGTGAAATGTCTTAAGTGCTATCTCAAGATATTTGCCATAAAGATCCTCATTCATGTCATAAATGAAGGTCTCAACACTTATCTGACCATTATTTGAAACCGTAGGTCTGCATCCGATATTGGTCATCCCCTGATATGTTTTTCCTTCTATTCTTACTTCAGAGAAATAAACTCCGTTGGGCGGAAGGCACTTCTCATCAGGCGGAAGCAGATTAACTGTGGGAAAGCCTATGGTTCTTCCAAGCTTCTTACCATGTTCCACTGTTCCGCCCACATAGTAATCTTCACCAAGAAGCGCCGCTGCTCTTTCCATCTCTGCTTTTGATATTTCCTCTTTGATAAAGCTGGAGCTGATGTTTCTTTCAAACATCTGAAGCTTCTTAATGGCGTGGGTTCTGTATCCCAGCTCCTCTGCAAGACTGTTCAAAAGAGCAAAGTCTCCTTTTCCCTTATATCCATAGGACAGATCGTCTCCTGCTGCGATATATGCAGCATTCATTTTTGTATGAAGATAATCCCTGATAAAAGCCTCCGGTTCGATGTGAGCCGTTTCGTCATCCATCGGGAATTCAACAAGTATGTCAATTCCTAGCGCTTCGAATTTACGTCTCTTCTCTTCCTTTGTAAGGAGTTGCTTTGGCAGATCTTTTCCTTCTCCTCTTTTCAGCTTAAAAAACACTGCAGGCGAAGGATCAAATGTAAAAATCGCAGCCTTCATTCCCTTTTGCTTTTTATCAAGAATATGTGCAAGAAGCTTTTGATGTCCCATATGGATACCGTCAAACTTGCCTATGGCAACTGCAGTCTTATCCGCTATATTAAATTGTCTTTCTCCCGAAATTATCTGCATAAACTTCCGTTCACTTATCTGTGTAGAAAAACTTTTCAACCTTAAACTGTTCGCATCTTCCATCATATTTATATATTCCGAAAAATGTTTTATCTTCGGAATATACTCTGACTCTTATGCCATCAGCATAAAGTTTCTCCGGTTCTACAAAATCCTGTTCATCTGAAGGTGCCTGACTGACCAGATCTTTAGTCTTAAAACCATTGCCGTTTTCCAGCATCTTCCTGTAGCTGTCTTTTACAATGCAGTAATCAAGGTCTCTGAACAGACTTTCAGTTGAAACAACTATTTCATCAACTGTGCCTGCATCCCTCTTTTCCTCAATCTGATCCAGTGTCAGTGCAGTATCAAGATGAAAGCTTCCTACTGCCGTTCTTGTGAGATGCTCCATTGCAGCACCACATCCCAGTGCTTCACCTATATCATTGCAAAGAGTTCTGATATAAGTACCCTTGGAACATTTAACTTCCATAGTAAAGATGTGCTCATCCGCAAGATGTGACTCATCAAGTATGGAGATGGATTCTATTTTTATCCTTCTGGGTTTTCTCTCAACTTCTTTACCCTGTCTTGCAAGCTCATAGAGCTTCTTACCGCCAATTTTTATAGCTGAATACATGGGTGGTATCTGGTCATATTCACCGGTAAATCTCTGAACTATCTCATGCAGTCTTACACTGTCCACATCTACCTCTGACTCAGCTATCACTCTTCCGGACATATCCTGGGTATCAGTAGTTACGCCAAGTCTGCAGACTGCAATATATTCCTTGTCATGGTCTGTAAGCATATCGCAAAGCTTGGTTCCGTTTCCCACACAAATAACAAGGACTCCGACCGCATCCGGATCCAGAGTCCCTGTATGTCCGATCTTCTTCATTTTTAAAATGCCACGGAGGCGAGCTACCACATCACTTGATGTATAGCCTGCCTCCTTGTAAACATTGATAAGTCCGTTGTACATTTTTATCCTATCTTATTTAGAGCTTACGCCCTTCAAATCTCTCTCGATGTATTCAGACAGACTGTTGATGATATCGTGCTGTGTACCATTCATAGTGCAGCCTGCAGCTCTTGCATGGCCACCGCCTCCGAAAAGTTCTGCGATCTTTGCCACATTAACTTTTCCTTTTGATCTGAGGCTGACTTTAAACTGCATGCTCTCAAGCTCATACATAAAAATAGCACACTCTGTTCCTGTGGTAAGAAGCAGCTGACTTACAATTCCATCAAGGTCACTGGATGCAACCTGATAAAAATCCATGGTCTGTCTTGAAACCACACTTACAATGCATTCGCCATCCATGAAAAGCATGCTCTCAAGAAGTGCTCTGCCCATGATCTGATTCTGTACATAGCTCTTCTCATAAAATACATGATCGATAAGGCTTCCGAAATCAAAGCCGAATTCAATGAGCTCTGCCGCAATCTTCATGGTTTCAGGAGAAGTATTTGAATACTTGAAAACTCCTGTATCTGTAACTATGCCCATGTAAATAGCCTGGGCGATATTCACATCAATCTTTTCCTTATCAAGGCAGTTGTACACCAGCTCAGATGCTGAGCTTGCGGTGGGAACAATGTAATTCTCATCGCCTGTTCCTGCATTACTTACATGGTGATCGATATTTATCTTTTTCGTGGCAGCATCAAAGAACTTCTCTGAGTCACCAAGTCTCTCTTTGCCGCAATCAAGTGCAAAAAATACATCATATTTTTCTACATTGCTGGCAAAATCTGAATTTATGTCTTCCGTTTTTTCTATGAATCTGTAGCTCTCCGGAATCTTCTCCAAAAAGATGTCTACTTTTAATTCAGGGAAATTCTTAGTCAGATAAAGATACAGACCCATAGTTGATCCGACGCAGTCTCCGTCAGGCCTGATATGTCCGCCTATTCCAACGGTTTTTGCATCTTTAACTATTTCGTCAATTCTCATTAATCTTCCTCTTGTGTTTCTGTCTCTTCTTCGTCAGTCTCGCCTCTTGCCGCCTTGGCAGCTGCATCCTTAGCAGCAACCTCATCAATCATCTTAGACATATTGATGGCGTACTCAATGGAATCATCCATGATGAATCTCAGTTCGGGAGTATATCTCATATTGAGTTCCTTGGCAACTGTGCTGCGGATATAACCTGCAGCAGACTTAAGCCCTTCTTCAGTGCGGAGTCTGTCCTCATCATTACCCATAACAGACACCCACACCTTGCAGGTCTTAAGGTCAGGAGCAACCTCAACATCCATGACAGAAGTCATGGGGCTGATGCGAGGGTCCTTACTGAATCTTATTGCTTCTGAAATAACTTTCTGAACTTCTCCGTTAATACGGATATTTTTTATACTGTTTTTTCTCATTATTTATTGTCCAATTTCTCACGAGGTACTTCAACCATTATATATGCTTCTACTACATCGCCAACGTTAATTGAATCGAATCCGTCAAATACAAGACCACACTCGTATCCATCCTTAACTTCCTTGACGTCATCCTTAAATCTCTTAAGTGATGCAAGATCACCTTCGAAGATCTGCTCGTTCTCTCTGGAGATACGAACCTTACAATCCTTCTGGATCATACCGTCAGTAACGATTGCACCTGCGATATTACCAACCTTGGATGCCTTGAAGAGCTGTCTGATCTCGGCATGTCCGATAACCTTCTCCTCGTATACAGGAGCAAGCATACCCTTCATAGCGTACTCAACATCCTCAATTGCCTGGTAAATAACCTTGTAAAGCTTGATCTCTACACCTTCGTGCTCAGCAGTGCTCTTTGCAACAGCATCAGGTCTTACATCAAAACCGATGATGATGGCATTTGATGCAGCAGCAAGTGATACGTCAGACTCTGTGATGGCACCAACACCGCCGTGAATAACCTTAACAACAACTTCATCATTTGAAAGCTTAAGAAGGCTGGCCTTAAGAGCCTCTACGCTACCCTGAACGTCTGCCTTGATGATGATATCAAGTTCCTTAAGCTTACCTTCTTCAATCTTGGAGTAAAGATCATCAAGAGACATCTTAGCCTTAGTCTCTTCGATAAGATCCTTCTTCTGCTGCTGGAGATAAGTATTAGCGTACTGCTTGGCTTCCTTATCACTCTCGTGTCCAAGGAATACTTCACCTGCTCCGGGTACATCTGAAAGTCCAAGGATCTCAACAGGCTGTGAAGGAAGAGCTTCTTTAAGTCTCTTACCCTTGTCATCTATCATCGCACGAACCTTACCTGAGCATGCACCTGCAGAAATGAAGTCACCTACATGAAGTGTTCCCTTCTGTACAAGTACGTTAGCTACAGGACCACGTCCCTTATCAAGCTTAGCCTCAAGAACAAGACCTCTTGCCTCACGGTTAGGGTTAGCCTTGAGTTCAAGGATATCAGCTGTGATAAGAATTGTGTCAAGGAGCACATCCATGCCCTCGCCTGTCTTAGCTGAAACAGGTACGAACTCTGTAGATCCGCCCCAATCTGTAGCGATAAGGCCGTACTCTGTCATTTCCTGCTTAACTCTGTCAACATTTGCACTGGGTTTATCAATCTTATTTACAGCAACGATGATTTCAACACCTGCAGCCTTAGCATGGTTAATAGCTTCGATTGTCTGAGGCATTACACCGTCATCAGCAGCTACTACAAGTACTGCGATATCTGTAGAGTTAGCACCACGCATACGCATAGCTGTGAAGGCTTCGTGTCCGGGTGTATCAAGGAATGTAATCTTACGGTCGTTAACCTTGATCTGATAAGCACCGATACGCTGTGTGATTCCGCCTGCTTCCTTATCTGTAACACTTGTATCACGGATAGCATCAAGAAGTGATGTCTTACCATGGTCAACGTGACCCATTACGCAGACTACCGGAGGTCTTGATTTAAGAAGGCTCTCATCCTCCTCTTCCTCCTTAAGAAGTTCCTCGATAACGTCTACCTGAACTTCCTTCTCACAGATAATATCGTACTCAATCGCGATATTCTCAGCTTCCTCATATGAAAGCTCTGAGTTAACTGTAACGATCTGTCCTGCAAGGAAAAGCTTCTTAATAATTGCTGAAGGCTGAAGCTTCATCTTATCAGCAAGTTCCTTGATTGTAAGCTTCTCAGGAAGTGTGATTACCTTGATCTGCTCCTCAGGCTCCTCTACCTTCTTTACTTCAGGTTTAATGAATCGACCAACCCTCTTACTTCTGGGCATCATCTCTTCATTCTCTTCGTAAATATGGTCCTTCTTGGACTTCTTATCTTTATCCTGGCTGTTATTGCGTCTCTTGCCTTCTCCCTTACCTTCGTTCATGGGAGCAACATCAAATCCGCCCTTATTGCCTGCACCCTTGTTGAAATCTCTGCCCTTGCCGGCGCCATTTCTGTTAGGTGCACCCTGTCCGGGTCTTGCATTACCAGCGCCCTGGCGAATATTGCCCTGGCCGTTTCTTCCACGGTCATTTGAATCGCCTCTCTTGAGCTGGCCACCATGCTGGTTATTATTATCGGATTTTCTGTCATTTGAACGATTCTCATTCTGACGGTTTTCGTTGGGACGGTTCTCGTTCTGACGAGGCTCAGGTTTTCTATTTTCCTGCTGAACGGGAGCAGGCTTCTTAACCTCTTCCTTCTGAACAGGTGCAACAGGCGCCTGATTCTGTACGGGCTGAGGCTTCTCTTCCTTAACAACGGGCTTCTGTGAAGGCTCCTGATACTTGGGAATCTCAGTATTATAAGACTCAAGCTGGGAAGGAGCTGTCAGAGGCTTAATAGGATGATAAACATTCTGGTTTCTTGCGAATGTTCCCTGCTTCTGTCCGTTTCTATTTCCCTGTCCATCGCGGTTTCCACCCTTGTTCTGAGCGGGTCTGTTACCGTTACTGTTACCATTCTTGGAATTGCTGGGATTGGTAACCATGATGATGGTCTTCTTTTTCTTAATGGGTTTCTTATCACCGGCTGCAGCGGAATCCTTTACAGATGAGTTCTCCCTGGATTCTGACTGCGGTTTATTCTCTGCTTTACCGCTTCCGAAGTGTTTTCTTACCTTCTCCGCAACATCATCATCTACTGAGCTTGTTGATCTCTTAGCTGTCTCAACACCCTGATCCTGCAGGAATGAAACCACTGCTTTTCCTTCAATACCAAGCTCCGTAGCGAGTTCGGATATTTTAATTTTCGACATTCGCATTTCCTCCGTCCTGTTCATCTAACTGTAAGTTCTTCTGAAGCGTTTTCGCAAAACCATTGTCAGTGATCGCAATACTCGTTCGAACTTCTTTCCCTATAGCATGCCCCAACATCTCTTTGTTACCAAAAGCAAATATCGGTACACTATAATAATCACATTTATCGCGGAACTTCTTGGCTGTGTTTTCCGAAGCATCACTGCTTACTATAACAACACAGGCGCTTCCGCTCTTAATCGCATTCTCAACAGCAAATTCACCACTTACGAGCTTTCCGGCCTTCTGGCACAAGCCAAGAAGTGAATAAACTTTATTTTCATTCATTCTCCATCAGCTCCTTTTTTAACTGCTCAGCAACCTCATCCGGTACGCTGACCTTAAGTGTTCTGTCGAGTCCTTTTTTCTTTATTGCCTGTTCAAGACATTTTTCATCCCTGCATATATACGCGCCGCGGCCATTTGCTCTGCCTGTGGGATCTAAATGAATATTTCCCTCGGTGTCACGAACAACTCGTATAAGTAAGTTCTTCTCTTTGCTGATCCCGCAGCCGACGCATCTTCGCATAGGCTTTTGCATACTTTATTCCTCTTCTGCTGTTTCTTCTTCAGACACTTCGATATCAGCAGCCTCTTCCTCTGCTGCCTCATCCTCGTAGTACTCCTCTTCTTCCTCATCGTACTCATCATCCATATAGTCTTCGATACGGAATCCGGGAGCATCCTTAGCCTGTGTCTCACTCTTGATATCGATCTTGTAGCCTGTAAGTCTTGCTGCAAGTCTTGCATTCTGACCTTCCTTACCAATTGCAAGTGAAAGCTGGTAATCAGGAACTACTACCTTTGCACTCTTTTCATCAGGATCAGCAAAAACTGCTACGATCTTTGCAGGTGAAAGAGCATTCTGAATAAGGTTACCGGGGTTATCATCCCAGTTTACGATATCAATCTTCTCACCGTTAAGCTCATCTACAATGAGGTTAACTCTGCTTCCGTTTACACCTACGCATGCACCAACTGCATCAACGTTGGGGTTGTTGGAGTAAACTGCAATCTTTGTACGGCTTCCTGCCTCACGGGCAATACTCTTAATCTCAACTGTTCCGTCCTGGATCTCAGCAACTTCCTGCTCGAAGAGCTTCTTAACAAGATCAGGATGTGTACGTGAAACAAGAATTCTGGGGCCCTTGTTGCCGTTTCTTACTTCAAGAATATAAACCTTGATTCTGTCTGTAGGACGATAGTGTTCTGTCTTAACCTGCTCGTTCTCGCTGAGCATTGCATCAGCTCTTCCAAGGTTTACACTGATATTTTTTCCGATAAAGCGCTGAATAACACCGGTCACAATGTCATGCTCGTGCTCGAAGTATTCATTATAAATAGCGCCTCTCTCCTCTTCGCGGATCTTCTGAAGGATAACGTTTTTGGCATTCTGTGTTGCAATACGTCCAAACTCCTTGGAATCGATGGGCACTGTAACCATATCACCGATTTCACAGCTTGTTACATATTTCAAAGCATCATCCATGCAGATCATGTTCTGAGGGTCCATAACGTCATCAGGAAACTCAACAACTTCCTTATCGCAGAAGCACTTAAACTCACATGTGTCTCTGTCAATCTCAACACGAATATTCTCTGCTCTCTGATAGTTGTTCTTGCAGGCTGTCATAAGTGAAGTCTCAATGGCATCAAACAGGGAATCTCTGCTGATATTCTTCTCTTTCTCCAACACATCAAGTGCTTCCATCAATTCTTTGCTCATAGTAGTTTCTCCTATTCTTTCTATGAAAAGTTTTGTAAATCCAATTTAGGAATATGTTTATGAATCCAATAATCGGAATCAATTAAGTGCACATCCTTATACCTTAGAAATCAAGTGTCAGGCGTATGCTTGCTGCATCCTTCCTGTTAAAAGTACGATTTCCATCAGGCATCTCAATAGTAACCGTGTCAGCATCATATGCTGTGAGCTTGCCTGTATACTCCTTGGTACCGTCGATTGCCTTGTAAAGCTTAACATCTACATCAAGTCCCAGACTGTTTTCAAAATGTCTGTCCTTTTTGAGCTGTCTGCCAAGCCCCGGGCTGCTGACTTCAAGTGTGTATGCCTCTTCAATAAAATCATGTTCATCCAAAGCATCTGACAAAGCATGGCTTACATCAACACATTTGTTGATATCAACGCCTCCGTCTCTGTCAATGTACGCTCTCAGGTACCACTCGCCTGCCTCTTTGATGAATTCCACATCATAGATGCGCACCTCATTTGCCTCTGCAATAGGTTTAAGCAGTGCCTCTGTTTTGTTCTCGATTTCTTCTCTTCTGGACATTACGCTCCTATTTTTTTGCAAAATGAAAGTGGACTCGCGAAAGTCCACTTCTAGTCTACGTTGTTATCTGTTATCAACCATAAATATAGCACCCGTCTTAACTTTCGTCAAGAGGCTTTGTTAAACATGGGTCTGATGGTCCTGTCAACAGCCTTAAGCATTGCATAGGTGATAAATGTATCAATGGGAAGCATGATGGCGTTTGATAAAACTCTTCCGGGTAAAAGTGCCAGGATTGCCTGGTCATAAAGCATCTTGAGCCAAAGTGAGTTAAGGCCGATATTTACAAAAACCTTTACTATAAGCTGTGCGATTAAAACTCTCTGAACGGATACGCTCTTTTTATAGAAAGCAAATCCATAAATTATTCCGCCAAGAGCCGCACTGATGGTAAATCCCGGAAAGAAATCACCTGAAGGCTGAAGAATCCACTTGATAACGTCAAGAGCCGCTCCGAAGATAGCCCCGATCGCAGGTCCGAAAAGATAATCAACAACCTGATTGGGAAGTCCGGAAAAACCGATTCTGATGTACTGGCCGATTCTGATTGTAGCCACATAGCTGAGAATTACAGCGATTGCTGCCATCATGCCGCAAAATACGACATTCCTTAAGCTCTGGAATTCTCTCAGGGATCCTATCCATCTGTTTACGCCTGCTGTCTGATTCTTGTTTGCTGTTAAATTGTTTGACATAAAAACACCTCCTTCCGCAGTTCCACAATCTGCACAAGGAGGTGTAAATCTTACACGTTCGATATGCAGCAGCGGGATGCGAACCCGGCATCGCGGTTTCCCTTCGTCCATCTGTCAACTCCCTGTACAGATGACACTTAACGCGCCTGATTCTACTCTGCTAAAACATTTTCGTTACGTGTTCATTATAGCAATTATTATCACTACGTCAATTGTAAATCAAAATATAATTTCTGAGCGGTTTCAATGATCAGATAATCTTGTCAAAAGTATCTGCAAGTGCAGGATAAATGTTCTTAAACTGCTGATATCTTGCCTCATACTTTGCTACAAGTTCAGGATCGGGTTCTTCTGTCTTGCTGACTTTAACGATTGCAGCTGCAGCCTCTTCCACACTGCTGTACTCTCCGCATGCAACCATAGCGAGCATAGCTCCGCCCATTCCGGGGCCTTCCTCACATGCAGGTACATCAACTTTAATATTGAGGATATTAGCAATCATCTTTCTCCAAAGAGGACTCTTTGCACCACCGCCGCAGATCATTGTTCTCTCAGGTGTAATGCCGATACTCTTCGCAACCTCATACATATCTCTTGTTGCGAATGCAACACCCTCAAGTACTGCCTGTGTCATATCCTCTCTTGTGGTATCCATTGTGATACCTGTAAAGGTTGCACGTGCATTGGGGTTATTCCAGGGTGATCTCTCTCCCATCAGATAAGGAAGGAAGAATACATGATTCTCGCCAAGCTTATCAATACCCTTCTGCTCATCTGCATAGTCCTTGGTCTTAAGAATTTCATCCATCCACCACTTGTTGCAGCTTGCTGCACTGAGCATGCATCCCATCAGATGGAAATGTCCGTCAGCATGATCAAATGAATGAAGTGCATTGTTACTGTCAACACCGAACTTGTTTGATGACATGAAAATAGTTCCGCTTGTTCCAAGTGAAATGTTGCACTTGTTGTCACCTACTGTTCCTGTACCTACAGCTGCTGCCGCATTATCACCTGCACCTGCAGCTACAACTACGCTGTCAGAAAGTCCCAGCTCTGAAGCCAGATCATGATTCATAAAGCCAACCTTCTCATAACTCTCGAAAAGTCTGGGAAGCATGTCTGTGGTAATTCCACAGATGTCACACATCTCCTGTGACCACTCATGCTCTTTAACATTAAGAAGAAGCATTCCTGAAGCATCTGAATAATCTGTGCAGAAAGTTCCACTGAATTTATATGCAAGATAATCTTTAGGAAGCATTATCTTTTTGATTCTCTTGAAGTTCTCGGGCTCATTTTCTTTTACCCAGAGAATCTTGGGTGCTGTAAAACCTGCAAATGCAATATTTGCTGTGTACTCAGAAAGCTTGTCCTTGCCGATCTCATTATTGAGGTAATCAACCTGCTTCTGAGTTCTGCCGTCATTCCAAAGAATAGCGGGACGTATAACTTCATCATTCTCGTCAAGAATTACAAGTCCGTGCATCTGACCGCCAAAGCTTACACCTGCAACCTTGGATGTATCAACACCCTTAAGAAGTTCCTTAAGACCCTCTACGCTCTCCTTATACCAATCCTCAGGCTTCTGCTCAGACCAGCCGGGCTGAGGGAAATACAGCGGATACTCTCTTGAAACAGATCCGTGTATCTTACCTGTCTCATCCATAAGAATGAGCTTAACTGATGATGTACCTAAATCTACACCTATATAAAGCATATATATCCTCCCAAAACAAACATGTTAATTTACCATTCTCTATGATTATACTTTGTTTTTTTTACACTTACACCTAATTTATTGCTAGCTTATTTGTATTTGTTGCCATAATGTAAAAACCCCAAATCACTGTTGTGATCTGGGGTTCAGGGTTGGGCTGTTTACACAGTCAGTAGCTCGTAGCGGAATCGAACCGCTGATTCTGCCGTGAGAGGGCAGCGTCTTAGCCGCTTGACCAACGAGCCATATGTTTTGTTTTTTATCTCTGTCGTTTGGCGACTTGATTATATTATTACAAGTCCATATTATTTGCAAGTACTTTTTTGAAAAAAATTTAATTTTTTTCATAGTTTTTTATCATTCAGCTCAACCATGCGATTTATATGCCTGATTTTCTATAAAAAAAATTGCATAGTTTCCTGTAAATAATACCTGTAACCTTATATTCAGGAAAAAATGGCATCCCGAATCATTGATTCGGGATGCCATAAATTATTATTTATTCCACAAGCAGAGGGAATAATTCTTTCATGCCGAAATCCTTAAGGGCATTTCTTCTCTGGATGATTGCCCAAAGATACTTTGCGCCGATCTCTGAATCTTCGCTGGCGTTTTCAATGGCGTCTACCATGTCATCAAAAGCTTCGCCGTTTGCAAGAGGCAGAAATTCTTTATCGATGAAATCATTGATCTTGTCAAAAATGTCCTTGGGAAGACTGATCTGTCTTTTGCCGATTTCATTCTTAAGGTATGTGAAGCTCTCATCCTCTCCATCCTCAGGCATCTCGAAATCAAAGACATAATCGTACATCTCGTTGTAGCACTCCTGAATCTGCTGTTTTACAAAAATATCCATTGTATAACCCTCCATTTTTTCGCCACATAGGGCGTTTTTTCTGACAAATATTTACGTCCCTTCACTTAAGACATTCAAAATCAGCACTGATCTTATGAGCTTCTTACCCTTTCATAAAATCAAAGATGCTTATCTGATTTGATTCAGGGATGTCTCCAAGAAGTCCCATCTCTGCCATACGGTCAACAACGGCCTGGGGACATTTGGTTCTCTGCTTGAAGTCATCTCTTGATATGAAAGGACCATCCTTTGCCGCTTCAACAATCTGATCCGCAGCTTTTTCACCAAGTCCGTCTATGCTTACAAGGCTTGGCATTATCTTGTCGCCGAATACCTGGAAAGACCTGGAAGCCGCTTTGAAGATATCGATTGGCATAACCTCGATTCCTCTCTCGTACATCTCTTCAGCAAGCCTCATGGCAGCAAGTTCGTTCTGCTCCGCATTGGTCATGGCGTCGCCCTTGTTTCTGTATTCGTTCATCCACATGTGAAGAGTACCCTCACCCGTAAACATGTGCTCATAGTTAAGTGCCTTGGCTCTGATGGAAAACCATGCCGCATAAAAAGCCTGAGGTACATAAACTTTGAAATATGCTATTCTCCAGGCCATCATAACATAAGCTGCAGCATGGGCCTTGGGGAACATATACTTAATCTTTTTGCAGGACCAGATGTACCAGTCAGGAACACCTGCTGCCACCATGGACTCCTCCATTTCAGGAGTAAGTCCCTTACCCTTACGAACCGACTCCATGGTCTTGAAGGAAAGTGACTTGTCCATTCCCTTCTGAATCAGATAGATCATGATATCATCTCGGCAACAGATACAGGTATCAATGGTAGCCTTACCCTCCTGAATAAGAGTCTGGGCATTGCCAAGCCAAACATCAGTACCATGAGACAATCCTGAAATTCGTATAAGGTGGGACAGGGATGTGGGCTGTGCGTCTATAACCATCTGCATAGCGAAGTCAGTACCAAACTCCGGGAGTCCCAGACATCCAAGCTTTGTTCCACCGATCTGATCAGGGGTCAGATTCAGAGACTCCGTATTCATGAAAAGCTTCATTACGTTTTTATCATCAAGAGGCACGGTCTTGGGATCAAGACCGGTACAATCCTGAAGGAATCTGATCATGGTAGGATCATCATGACCCAGAATATCAAGCTTCAACAGGTTGTGGTCGATTGAATGATAATCGTAATGTGTCGTTATCGTTGCGGTAGTCATATCGTTTGCCGGATGCTGCACGGGAGTGAAGGAATTTATATCCTCTCCCACCGGAAGAACTATGATACCTCCGGGGTGCTGACCCGTACCTCTTCTGATTCCGATACAGCCCTGAGTAATACGGTCTATCTCACACCTTCTCTTTGATGTTCCAATTCCATCATAGTATTTTTTTACAAATCCATATGCGGTTTTATCCGCTAGACCTGCGATGGTTCCTGCACGGAAGGTCTGTCCGTAACCGAAGATAACCTCAGTATACTTATGAGCCTTTGACTGATATTCTCCGGAGAAATTCAGATCGATATCAGGCTCCTTATCACCCTTAAATCCAAGGAAAGTTTCGAACGGGATATCAAAGCCATCCTTGTTCATCATCGCTCCGCACTTGGGACAGCGTTTATCCGGCATATCACATCCTGAATTACCGCCATAAGCGAGGACCTCTTCCGAATCAAAATCACTGTACTTACACTTGGGGCATACATAATGAGGTGAAAGTGAATTAACCTCTGTGATACCTGACGCAAAGGCGACGAAGGAAGATCCTACCGAACCTCTGGATCCAACCAGGTATCCGTCCTCAACCGACTTCCAAACCAGCTTCTGGGCAATTATATACATAACGGCGAATCCGTTCTTGATAATTGAGTTAAGCTCTCTCTCTAGTCTCTCCTCAACTATTTCAGGAAGATTCTCTCCATAAATCTCATGTGCCTTGTCATAACAGATTTTTGTAAGAGTGGCGTCGGAATCCTCAATGACAGGCGGACATTTATCAGGTCTTACAGGTGAAATACTGTCACATCTTTTGAGTATATCCCTGGTGTTGTCTATAACAACTTCCCTGGCCTTCGCCGCTCCAAGGTAATCAAATTCCTTCAGCATCTCTGCAGTTGTTCTAACAAAAAGAGGCGCAGGAGATTCATCATTCATACCTTTTCCGGCCATGATGACAGTTCTGTAAATCTCATCCTCAGGATTAAGGAAATGCGCATCACAGGTAGCCACAACCGGTTTGCCGTACTGCTCACCCAGCTTAACAATCTTTTTATCTATCTCCCTTATATCATCATCGGAGTTGATCGTATCATATCTTTCAGACTCAACCATGAAATGGTTATTGCCAACAGGCTGGATTTCCAGATAATCATAAAAATCCACTATCTTGGCGATCTCCTCATCCCCTCTGTCCTCAAGAACTGCTCCGTACAACTCGCCTGCACAGCAGGCGGAACCTACTATAAGGCCCTCTCTGTACTTCATAAGCTCGCTCTTTGGAATTCTCGGGAATCTTCCAAAATAATCCAGATGAGATTTACTTACAAGTGTATAGAGATTTACTCTGCCCACAGTATTCTTTGCAAGCAGAATAATATGATGTGTACGAAGATGCTTTACAAGGTCCGGATTAGAAGCTCCCAATGCATTTACCTTAATAAGATCATCAGCATTTTCATTTAACATCATTGGAATGAACTTCTGGAAAATCTTTGCAGTACACTCCGCATCATCAACAGCTCTGTGATGGTGCTCGTTGACTACGCCCAGAGTCTTACACAACGCATCAAGGTTATGCTTTGCCTGTCTTGGGAAAAACGCTCTGGAAAGTCCCATGGTATCAACTGTAGTATAATCAACATCTATTCCAAGCTGTCTGCAGTTTTCATTGATAAAGCTGATATCAAAACCTACATTATGACCTACAAGTATACTGTCCTTACAGAACTCCACAAACCTGGGGATGATCTCATCCCTTGTGGGAGCACCTATTACCATGTCATCGGTGATACTTGTAAGCTTGGTAATATGAAAAGGAATAGGTTCCCTGGGATCCACAAACTCCGAAAAGCGGTCCAGAATCTCCCCATCCTTCATCTTAACGGCACCTATCTCAATTATCTTGTTTTTCTTTGGTGAAAAGCCCGTCGTCTCAATATCAAACACAACAAAGGTACTGCCTTCTACCTTCTGTCCCTTGTTGTTAATAACGATTTCTTTGAGATCATCAACAAGATATCCCTCAACACCGGGAATAACTTTAAAGAAATCCTGTCTGTCAGGATTTTTATCTCCTGCTTCTTTGCGCTTGGATTTCTCCCCCTTCCAGAGATCCTCCCAGGCATGATTGGCATCCGTAAGAGCCTGCACTACACCATGGTCTGTGATGGCAATTCCGGGCATACCCCATTTATAAGCCTGCTTGACAATATCTTTAACTTCAGACACGCCATCCATATCACTCATCTTGGTATGGCAGTGAAGCTCAACTCTCTTAAACTCCTCCTCGTCGACACGCTTGGTGGTAAAATCAGGTATCTTGCGGATTCCGGCAACACTCTGAATTGTTACCTCATGATCGAATTTATCAACCATGGCAATTCCCCTTACCTTGAGGAATGCGCCCTTTTTGATTTCCTGCTCTAGTTCCGGCACGTTCTCCTGCTTGGCAAAAACCTTCACCACAATTGTGTCCGTAAAATCCGTCAGAGAAAAAATAAGTATAGCCTTCTCGTTACGAATTTCTCTCTTGTCATAACTGATGACCTGGCCACGAACAGTAACTTCGCCCATTTCGCCCACAATTTCGTCCATGGACATAGCTTCATCATCGATGTCACGGCCGTAGATCACATTTGGATCATCACTCTTTTTATAGCTTCCGCCGCTACCCTTTCCGAAGAACTTGCTTCCCTGACCGGTCTTTCCGGCAGAGCCCTGTCCGAACTTGCTCTCCGTTTTAGCCGGTGCAGCGCTCTCCTTTGCCTTGGGAGCTTTTTCCTCCGCAGCTTCCTTCTCTTTGTGCTTCTGATCTGACTTGTGTTCTGCCGCCTCAAGTTTCTGGGCAAGCTTAATAGTCTCCTTGGAATAGTCAGTTTTCTTCTTTTTACCCTCAGCCTTCTTATAACTGATGGCAACCTTCACGGCAAAACCGCAGCGCTCATTCAGGATTTTCTCAAAAATGCGCTGTATGTCTGCTGACTTTTTCTCTGCTATAACTGACTCCTCAAGGACCAGATTTACAACATCACTTTCAGGGAACTCAAAATCAGCTCCCTTAAGCACAGTATATTCAATTGGATCATAATTCTTGAATTCCAGCATGATGCTGTCCCTGTACATATCAAGCAGGTTACTTGGTGTGTACTGGGACGAGAGGAAAAACCTCTCATAGATTTTTACTGTAAGATTGGTTCCCTTGAAAAGCTGATTCTTTATCTCCTTCTCAGCTTTTACAACGTCAGCCTTTTCAATAAGACGATTGCTGGACAGATAGATTCGCACGAGATCCTTTTTCTCTGTAGTTGAAATCTTCTCCACCTGAACATCCGTAAGCTCTTCCTTTGTATGCGGATCGAGTTTCAGTGTCTGAAACACCTCAAGAAATGGTTTTGTCATGCTAATCTCTACTTTCTATAAAAACCTTCAAAACTTTAATCATTCCAATGAACAAGTTCATTCCTGAGAGCATCAATAAGCTCTGCCTCAGGAACCTTGCGTATAACTTCACCCTTTTTGATAAGGAGTCCTTCGCCTATTCCCCCGGCAACCCCTATATCAGCCTCTCTGGCTTCTCCGGGGCCGTTTACAGCGCAGCCCATAACTGCAACCTTGATATCGAGAGGGAACTCCTGAACCATCTTCTCAACCTGGTTGGCAAGACCTATCAGATCTATCTTGGTTCTGCCGCAGGTAGGACATGATACAACTTCGATTCCACCCTTTCTAAGTCCAAGAGTCTTAAGGATCATCTTGGCTGTACGGATCTCCTCAGTGGGATCACCCGAAAGTGATACTCGTATGGTATCTCCGATGCCTTCATTAAGTATGATTCCGAGACCAATGGATGATTTTATATTTCCTCCGTAAAGAGTACCGGCCTCGGTAATACCTACATGAAGCGGATAATTTGTCTTCTTTGCAAGCTCTCTGTGTGCATCAACGCAGAGCATTACATTAGATGATTTGATACTGATTACAAGGTTGTCATACCCGAAATCCTCTATAATATGCACCTTATCAAGAGCACTCTCAACAAGTGCTTCTGCTGTTACGCCGCCATACTTTTCAAGAAGATCCTTCTCCAGAGAGCCACTGTTTACGCCTACTCTTATGGGGATATTCCTCTCCTTTGCTGTTTTTACAACAGCTTCGATTCTGTCTTTTGAGCCGATATTTCCAGGATTTATTCTTATCTTATCAGCACCGTTCTCCATGGCTGCGATTGCCATTTTGTAATCAAAATGAATATCTGCCACCAGCGGAATATGGATCTGCTCCTTGATCTTTTTAACTGCATCGGCAGCCTCCTGGTTGGGAACAGTACATCTGACAATATCACAGCCTGCAGCCTCAAGTGCCAGTATCTGTTTTACAGTAGCCTCCACATTCTCTGTCGGAGTATTGGTCATAGACTGTATCATAATCGGATTACCACCGCCTATGACTTTATTTCCTATATGTATAACCTTTGTATTATCGCGATAAGCCATGAATTTACCTCATAAATTTTGTAATATCGTTAACAACAACCACAGCCATTAGAGCAAGAAGAAGTACCATTCCCACAAGATGAACCATACCTTCTTTTTCTCTCGGTACAGGCTTCCCTCTGACCACTTCAATAAACTGGAAAATAAGTCGGCCGCCATCCAGTGCAGGAAGCGGAAGAAGATTCATTATTCCCAGGTTCACTGAAAGCAGTATCACAAGTTCCATCATTGTAAGCAAAACTGACGAAAGTCCATAAGGACTCACTGCTTCATAGGTATCATCAACTATCTTGACCATACCAACAGGACCCGAAACATCATTAAGTGTCAGACGTCCCTGTATAAGCAGCGCAAGACTTCTGTATGTCGCCTTAAAGTAATAGAGCAGATCGTAGAGTGCATAGGGAACAACCTGAGAAGCACTGACTTTCTCATATTTTCCGATATATATACCCATGTAATATCTGCCTGATTCACTATCATACTTAGGCGTCAGGGTTGCAACTCCCCTTTCACCGTCACGTTCATATTCGATGATCATTGGACCGCCGGTATTAAACTGTGAGATCAGTGTAACCTCGGATGCAAGATGTATTCTCTCACCATCCACGGAAATGATGGTATCACCCTCACGAAGTCCTGCTTCAGCAGCTGCTGAATTCTCTGTAAGCCCCGAGATAACAGGGAAGGCCCATGTTGAATTTGCAACAACTATTATCGCAAGAATAAGCGCTGTGAGGAAATTGAAAAAGGGTCCCGCAATCAGAGTTGCGATTCTTGCCCATACATTTGCATTGGGGAAAGCTCTCTCATCAAATTCCTGCTTTTCTGCGTCAATTACATCCTCACCTTCAAATACACAGGCACCGCCCAATGGCAGAAGCCTGATGCTGTAGGTTGTTTCACCTCTTTTTTTCTTAAAGAGAACAGGTCCCATACCCACATAAAACTCAAGAACACGAATTCCGTTTGCCTTGGCAATAAGGAAATGTCCTAACTCGTGGGTTGTTACCAGAACAAAAAATATAGCTACAAAAATAATTAAACTGACTAACATAAAATAAAAACTTCCCTCCGACAATATAATGCTTCATAGCACTATTTGCCATTATAACTCATATAAATGTCCAAAATATGAATTATAGTCTACCCTCAAGATATTCGTATGTCTCCGCTTCTGCCTTGAGTATTTCATCAAGATTAGGATTTTCCACTATAGTATGATGCTCCATGGCATCTGAAATAAGTCTGTAGATATCAAGGAACTTAATCTCTCTGTTTATAAATTTCTTTACAGCCATCTCATTCGCGGCATTGAATACAGTGGGCATGCTTCCACCTGCTTTTGCTGCCTCAAATGCAAGCGCAAGGCCACGGAAAGTATCTGTATCCGGCTTTTCAAAAGTCATGCTTCCAAGCTCAAAGAAATCCAGTCTCTTTTCACTCATTGGCATTCTGTCCGGGTAAAAAAGTGCATACTGAATAGGAAGCTTCATATCCGGAACTCCAAGCTGTGCCATTACAGCGCCGTCCACAAACTGAACCATGGAGTGAATGATACTCTGAGGCTGAACAACCACCTGTATCCGGTCAAGGTCAACTCCAAAAAGCCACTTTGCTTCCATCACCTCAAGTCCCTTATTTACCAGTGATGCGGAGTCGATGGTAACCTTGGGCCCCATATCCCAGTTGGGATGTTTTAATGCATCATCAACCGTCATTTCTACAAGTTCTTCTCTCTTTTTACCTCTGAAAGGTCCGCCGGATGCGGTAAGAAGAATCTTCTCCAGTTTATCGGCAGGTTCACCGTTTAATGACTGGAAAATTGCACTGTGCTCACTGTCAACAGGAAGGATCTTAACATTATTTTTTGCTGCAAGAGGCATAATGATGTGTCCAGCGGTTACAAGTGTTTCCTTGTTTGCAAGAGCTATATCCTTTCCACTTTCAATAGCAGCAATTGTGGGACGGATTCCGATCATTCCAACAACAGCGGTAAGAACCGTATCTGCTTCGGGAACTGTAGATATCTCCACAAGTCCCTCCATACCTGAAAATACCTTAACAGGCATATCTGCAAGTCTGATCTTAAGATCTTCTGCTGCCTTCTCATCAAACATGCATACATACTCGGGTCTGAATTCCCTCACCTGCTGTTCAACCTTATCTGCACTTCTGTTTGCAGCTATTCCCACAACCTTAAGGTCCTTGGGGTTATTTCGTACAACATCAAGTGTCTGTGTTCCTATTGAGCCTGTAGAGCCAAGCAATACTATTTTTCTTCCCATATTAATCCTCTTATCTGATAAAACTCATCATGCAGCCAAAAGAAAAGCCGCCAAATAATAAATCACCGGAGTGATAAAGATAACACTGTCAAATCTGTCCATGATTCCGCCATGTCCCGGAATAAGATGTCCGTAATCCTTAATATCATGATTTCTCTTTATTCCGGAAGCAATAAGATCTCCTATCTGTGACAACGGGCTTGCAATCAGAGTGATGATACCAAAGCTGATCACTGATTTGCTCACACTGATTCCGGAGCCTGCGTAAACCGCAAAAACATATCCAAAAATAAGTCCCACAATCACACTTCCCAGGACACCTCCGACTGCTCCCTCAACTGTCTTTTTGGGAGAAAGCTTCGGACAGAGCTTATGCTTTCCAAACATACTGCCCGCAAAATACGCGCATGTATCACAAACCCATGCAATAAAAGGAATCCATGCAAGGAAAGAACCATTGGGCATCATCCTTATCAGATAGATAAATGAAAGCATCATTGGTGCATACACAAAAGAGAACACCGCCTGAACCATTTTATCCGAACTGATATCCGGAAAACCAAAAACAAATACAACGGCATCCGCGCAGAATAAAACTATGGTGATAAGTACAAAAAACTTCATGTCACCCTTGGACATGATCATAAGAAAATAGTGAAGTGCCACCATCAATAGACCCACTATCTCCATCCTGCCTGCTTTGCCATCTTTCATTGAAAAGCCAAAAGCACCGGCAAGTTCATGATATGCCGTAAGTGAAACAAACAGCAAAACTCCCGCTGTAACATAGCCTCCGCTAAGAAGTGTCACAGCAAGAAGAACCACCAGTACCGCACCGCTGATTACTCTCGTCTTCATAAACAATCTATCCCCTGATTATTCTAATTAATTATTTCTCTTCTCCGGTATCCTTAAGTCCACCGAATTTCCTGTTGCGATTGCCGTATGCCCCAACAGCCTTCTCAAGCTCTGCCTTGTCAAAATCAGGCCATGCAATATCAGTATAATAAAACTCAGTATAAGCGCACTGCCAGAGAAGGAAGTTGCTAAGTCTCTGCTCTCCGCATGTACGTATAAGCAGATCCGGATCAGGAAGATTTCCTGTATCAAGATTTCTGCTGATCATCTCCTCTGTTATATCCTCAGGAGAAATCTGTCCGTCTTTGCAGTCTCCGGCGATCTTTTTAACCGCACGGACGATCTCGTCACGACTGCCATAATTTATTGCTATAGTAAAAGTAAGTCCGGTATTACCTGCTGTTGCAGTCTCAAGCTCTTCAATCGCATCGCGGATATCATCTGAAAGTCGTGATCTCTCGCCGATAACCTGACATCTCACGTTATTCTTCATGGATTTTTTGATACTTGATTTCAGATACTGTCTGAGAATTGTCATAAGAGCAGAAACCTCTGTCTCCGGTCTGTTCCAGTTCTCAGTAGAAAAAGCATATACCGTAAGGTATTTGATACCCATATCTCTTGCCACTACAAGAATATCCTCTACTGCCTTGGCACCCTGCATGTGGCCGTAATTTCTGGGCATACCCTTGGCCTTTGCCCATCTGCCGTTTCCATCCAGTATTATTGCAACATGTTGCGGAATATTACTCATTAATCTCGTCTCCAATTTTAAATACTTTAAATTAAGAAAATCAGAGCCTGTGACCGGCACAGGCTCCTGATAATTCTAAGTTTCTATATGTCACGACATTAAACTGTCATGATTTCCTTGCTCTTCTCTTCAATAGCTGCATCTATCTTCTTGATAAACTTATCTGTGAGCTTCTGAAGATCATCCTCAAGTTCAGCGATCTCATCCTCTGATACATCGGTTCCCTTGAGTTTCTTGAATGCATCATTTCCATCACGTCTGATGTTTCTTACAGCAACCTTGGAATCCTCACCCTTTTTCTTGATATCCTTGGCAAGCTGTTTTCTGCGTTCCTCTGTGAGTTCAGGGAAAATAAGTCTGATCACGCTGCCATCATTGCTGGGAGTGATTCCAACATCTGATGCCATGATAGCCTTCTCAATATCCTTGATAAGTGTCTTATCCCAGGGAGCAATCTGGATCATGCGGGCCTCAGGGATTGATACGTTACCTACCTGCTGAAGAGGTGTAGGTGTTCCGTAGTAGTCAACCTTGATCTTGTCAAGTACATGAGGATTAGCGCGTCCTGCACGAACAGCTGCAAGGTCCTGTGAAAGGAAATCGAATGCTTTGTTCATTTTCTCTTCATAAGGCTTAACTTTCTCATTCATACTGTTGTCCTCCAACTAATTAAGCTGTTACGGTAGTTCCGTTAAACTCACCGCTCTCTGCCTTAATTATACTATTTTCTTCCTGTAAAGCGAAGACACGCATAGGAATATGATTCTCTTTTACCATGATAGAAGCTGTCATATCAACAACCTGAAGGTTCTGAGCCACAACATCATCTATGCTAATGGTGTCATATCTCTTTGCACCAGGATTGGTTGCCGGATCGCTGTCATATACTCCGTCGATTGCCTTAGCAAGAAGCATTACATCTGCCTCAATTTCAATGGCACGAAGTGCGGCACCTGTATCTGTTGAGAAGTAAGGGTGTCCTGTACCTCCCGCGAAAAATACTACCATTCCCTTTTCAAAATACTTGTTAGCTCTGTCCTTGGAGAAGAGCTTCGTAAATGAACCGCATTCGAAGGGAGTAAGTATATTTGTCATCATCCCAACGCTTCTGAAAATCTCTGAAACATAGATGCAGTTCATGACAGTTGCAAGCATACCGATCTGATCTGCCTTAACCCTGTCAATGTTCTCGCTGGTACGCCCTCTCCAGAAGTTACCTCCTCCGATAACGATACCAACCTCTGTTCCTTTGTCCACAAGCTGCTTGACCTGAAGCGCAACTCCGCGGACTGTTGCCTCGTCAAAACCTGTTTTATTTGGGCCTGCAAGGGCTTCACCACTAAGCTTTAATAATATTCTCATTTATTTTGTTCCTTTAAGACCATCAAAGAATGCAGAAGGATTAACCTCAGCATAAGACTGTGAGCAGTTACCTTCAATAACAGCACCGTTGTTAATCTGTACTGACTGTGACTTGATGTTACCCATTACGATTGCTGTTGTATCAAGTACAACAGGTCCGGGAACATCGATATCACCCTTAACAGCACCGGCGATTACTGCGCTTGTAGCATAGATGTTACCTATAACTACCGTGCTCTGACCAATCTTAACACTTCCGTTACTTCTTACTTCACCGGTAATTCTTGCTGCTTCAGCATAAATCTCTGCTGCTCTTGAGTCGCCTTCAATCTCGCCTGTTACATTGAGCTTACCAAGGCATGTTACATTACCTGTAATCTTACCGATAAGATCAAGTGATCCTGTTGTCTCAAGATTACCATTGATTTTCATTCCCTCTGTGATGCTGGCTGTTTCATCCGTAGGTGTCTGCTGCTGAATATCCATTGTTTCAAATCCCCCATTGTTATAATTATTTACAGGTGCATACGCATCCTCTTTTTCAACCCTCTCCTCAACAAATGTATTGGCATTAGATGTAAGAGATGAAGTAAGATCAGCAACTGAATCCTCCGTAGGAACTTCTTCGTCACTAACCTCAGGCTCGATAACTTCAGCTATTGGCTCTTCGATTACAGGCTCTTCGATTACAGACTCTTCGATTTCAGGTTCTTCTTCCTCAACCTCAGCCTCAATCTCCTCGGGCTCATCTTCCTTCTCCTCAACTTCTTCAACCTTTTCTTCTTCAGGCTCTTCTTCCTTTACCGGCTCTGCTTCATCAAGTTTGATCTCATCAAGATGATCAAGCATCTCGTTCAGATCCTTCTTAACCTCAGCCTCACTCTTAGCCTTGACAGGAGTCTCTTCCGCGGTCTCGTTGCCGGGAATCTTTGCCTCATCAGCTTCCTCAGGTATTATTGACTTTGCTGCCTGAGAGAGATCGCTTTTCAGCTCTGAAAAAAATCCCATTTCAATTTTCCTCCGTTTATATATTTTGCATTACTGAGAATTGCTGATATGTTGAACCGGTAATGTATCTTCCGTTACCGGAACTATCACTGTGTTATCAAGTTCCTGCACCTGCCGAATGATCTCGGGAAGCGCATCTATGGTGGCCTGCTTGTCTGATGCGTCGTGAAGCAGGATTATGGAGTTTTCAAATTTCGGAACTCCCGTCATGACATTGGTTACTATCATGTCTGACGTGATGCCGTCCCTGTCATCTCCACTGGCCACATTCCAATCATAATATGTGATATTTTCAAGTTCAAGATAATTAATCAGTTCCTTCATGTTAACCTTGCTGACTGTGTTGGAACTGCCACCGGGAAATCTGTAATAGGTTGACCAGATACCGGTAGTCTCGTATAAAAACGTCTGCAATTTATGAAGATCAGTCTGAAAACTCGTAAGAGATTCATACAGCTCACTGTACCTGTGACTGTAAGAGTGCATACCAAGAGTATGCCCTTCTTCTACTATGCGTTTATATACATCTGCATATTTGCTGTCTTCTTTACCGGTTACAAAAAAAGTAGCCTTTACATTATTCTCTTTCAGAATATCCAGAATTTCTCCGGTTTTTGAACTGGGTCCGTCATCAAATGTGATGTACACTCTGCGCATACCATCGGTCACGGGTTCGTTACCCTCTGCGTTATTCAGAATATCCTGTGTTTTTTCATCCGGATTGTCTGCTATCTCCTCTGTTTCCGCTATATCTGTTTCAGAAGATGCCTCGGAAGACGTATCTTTCCTTACTATCTCCGTATCATTATTCTCAAGAGGCGGATCATCTCCCTTCCCTTGAGCTAATGCTGAATCTCCGTACTTCTCCTCGTACCAGGAAAGCTCTTCCTTTGCCTCGTCCAGAGTCTTGTTTACTCTGTCAATCTTTATTGCGAGAATCAGGCAAATACAGGTGGGAACAAGACAAGCGGCTGCTATTGAAAATAAAATGACCTTCCTCAGGAAGCGGATTCTTTTGGCTCTGTCCGCTCCGGTTCCGGTTCCCTCCCCATTTTCATACATATTGTTACCACATTTCCTATTTTTATATAGCCAAAAAGCATTATATCATAATTTCGCCCATAAAACACCTACTCTGTGATTTTGGTATTTTTCAATGTACAAATTTAACAAGATTTTATAAAAATTTTTGGAGGCCCAAAAACAGCCAGTATATATTTTTTTTAGATTTACTTTATGGGGAGTTTATGCTCGTTTGATATCCTATTCATACAGTAAAGAAAGCGGAGGAAACAGGTATGAAAAAAATCTATTCAATCATCATTTCAATTGCCCTTATTTTCGGAGCATTCACACCTGTACATGTATTGGCAAGAGCAAATCAGTCTGTCTCAGCATCTGATATTTCAATTGATGCAGAGTATCTGATAAAAGATCAGGACGGTCTTCACTCAAGATATGTAGTGATCGCATCCAATTCCACAGGCAGCGACATCAGTGTGAAAGCCGATTTTTATGCACTCAATTCCGAAGGCTCACCTATTGTAGCAGTTCACGACAGCGCAGATGCAGTTAAAGCCGGTCAGTCTTTCATAATGTACGGACAGTTCAAAAACGATGCCATCGCAGACGCAGCAAGCTTTACTTATGATCTCAGAGGTGAGACAACTTCACAGTGCAGATATGATGCTGTAGGTCTCGATGTTCAGAAATCAGCTGACAATGAGCTTAATATCACAGGGACAAATTTCTCTGCTTCAGATGTAAACCTCATCAATGTCCGCGGAGTATTCTTCAAGGACGGCGCACCTGTTGCATTTGATACAGTAAACATCGGAGATTCAGGTTATACTCTTCGCAGTGGTTCATCAGGAATCCAGCAGCTTGGAATGACTCTTGAAGATTATGACGACTATGTAATTACTTATACTGCCTCTTCTGATATCACTTTGGCAGAGGATCTGTGATCTTCTCTCACTTAGATCGCCGGGTGATTATGAAACAAGGGTATCACGCATCTTCCTCTCTTGATGCATGATACCCTTTAATTTTGTGCTGAATCGATCTTATTATTTAATAGTCCACCTTCATAAGACAAAGTCCCTGAGGCGGTGCTGTCGGTCCCGCTTTCTGCCTGTCACAGGCATTTATGATTTCTTCCATTTCAGAAGGTTCAATGTTTCCATATCCCACTTCCAGAAGTGTTCCCGTCATAATGCGGACCATATTCTGTAAAAATCCGTTACCATGAAAATAAAATCTTATCTGAGGGCCGCTCTCCTCAATTTTTATATTATCCACACATCTGACAGTGGATTTTTTCATGTGGGTGTTACCACAGAAGCTCTTGAAATCATGTGTTCCCACAATGTATTCTGCTGCCTGCCTCATCAGCTCCGTATCAGGTTTTCTGTCAAGGACAGTAACATATTTTCTGTCAAAAACAGGCTTGGAATTGCCATAGTAACAGGTGTATCTGTAGGTTTTTCCAAGGGCATTGTAGCGGCTGTGAAATCTCTCGGAACAGATCTTCACATCATTGATGCTTATGTCCTCAGGAAGGTATTCATTCATATACTTCTGAATCTCTTCCTCAGTAAAAACCGTATCCAGCATTGCGTTGGCAGTCATCGCCCTCGCATGGACTCCTGCATCTGTTCTTCCGGCTCCGATGACCTGGACTGATTCACCCTCGTCCATTCCCACCATTCTGCTGAGAACATTCTCAAGTTTTCCCTGGATGGTCATATCCTTATTCGGTTGTCTCTCCCAGCCATAAAACCTGGTTCCGTCATAGCTAAGTGTGAATTTATAGTTTCTTTTCATGGATAAAACCTTTTTATTTTGCAAGCTGCTCTTTAATTGCTCCAAGGAGTTCATCATAGCTTTCAAATGCAGGATACTGAGGATAGTCCTTCTTGATCTGCTCTGTTGTTCTGAAGAGGAATCCTGCTTTACTTGCCTCGATCATACCAAGATCGTTAAAGCTGTCTCCGCTTGCAATTGTATCAAAGCCAATGCTCTGAAGAGCCTTAACTGTTGTAAGCTTTCCTTTTTCTACTCTCATCTTAAAACCTGTGATCTCGCCATTGTCTGCAACCTCAAGAGAATTACAGAAAATTGTAGGCCATCCAAGCTTCTTCATAAGAGGTGATGCAAACTGTGTGAAAGTATCACTTAAGATAATCACCTGGGAAATGGATCTGAGTTCATCAAGAAACTCCTTTGCACCGGGCATGGGATCGATAGTTGCAATAGTGTCCTGGATTTCCTTAAGCCCAAGTCCGTGTTCCTTAAGAATTCCGATTCTGAACTTCATAAGCTTGTCATAATCGGGTTCGTCTCTTGTGGTTCTCTTAAGCTCAGGGATGCCTGTTGCCTCAGCAAATGCAATCCAGATTTCAGGTACAAGTACACCTTCAAGGTCAAGACATGTTACGTACATTTTTCATCCTCCTCTTCCTACGTACAAACACAAATTAGATGTAGTGTACCACACTTTTATTATTCTTCCCACTTCATACCGCCAAATTTTGTATGTTTTCTGCTTTCTTCCATTGGCTGCGGCTTACCGAAGTGATAACCCTGCGCTTTATCGCAACCTATTTTCTTGAGGAAATTAAAATGTGTTTCTGTCTCGACACCTTCGCACAATGTTACATGGTCCATTTTCTGAGCCGCCTGAACAATGAACTCGAGAACCGTTCCGGCCTTGGGGTTCTTGTCAAACTGTCTGAGGAAAGTAAGATCAAGCTTCAATGTATCGAAATTGTAATCCAGTATCGTTGTCAACGAAGAATATCCGCTTCCAAAATCATCGATCCATACCTGATATCCTTCCTGTCTGAAATGATCTATCTCCCTTTTTATCAGGTCATCATCCTCATTAAGAGCACTCTCCGTGATCTCTATATCCAGCATGTTCACAGGCATGTCAAAGGACTGTCTGTATTTCTGTACTTCATCAAATATATTACAGAGGTTGAAATCCAGTCTGGAAAGGTTGATAGAGACAGGGACCAGCGGTTCACCCATATCTCTTAAATGTGCGTAATCCTCGCAGACCTTTTTCACCATAAATTTATCAAGCTTGTGGATCTGTCTGTGTTCCTCCAGAATATCGATGAAATTGGCAGGGGGAATAAGCCCCTTCTCAGGATCCTGCCATCTGGCCAGTGCCTCATAACCGCATATTTTACCTGTCTTTACTCTTACAACCGGCTGATAGAATACCTTTATATTCTCATACTCAACGGCATCATCAATATTATCCAGCACAAACTGCTGCATCTGAAGTTTGGAATGAATATCCTCGTTGTAAAAAGCATAAGGTATATCATATCTGCTCTTAATATTCCTGCAGGCAAGACGGGCATGGTCACAGGCAAGTCCTATATCATTGCAGGAACTCTCCACCTTATAAATTCCGGCCTTAAGTTCAAGCTTTGCACCGGGAACCAGCTTGGCAGCATCATCATGTATCTTGGCAACAATAGGCTCAACATCTCTGGCGTAGGTACATACAACAAAATGATCCTCCGAAAAACGCGCCACCATTCTTTCAAGGAATGAATGCCACAGGAGCCTTGCGATGTCATACAGAAGTTCATCGCCTTTTTTAAAGCCGTATTTTTCATTAAAAAGTTTGAAATGATTGAGATCAAAATAGATAACAGTGATTCCTTCTCTTCTGATATTCATATCAGACATTTTTTCCTGAACCACTTTGTAGAAATGAGCCTGATTCCACATACCGGTAAGAGAGTCCATCTCCTTGTTCATCTCAAGAACCTGACTCTCTGCATAACTGTTTTTATTGTGATTATAGTACTCGTTCTGATCTATATCTACGATATAAACATAGTAATAACTTACGCCATCCTCGCCATGCACCAGATGGCCAAAATCCTCTATGTACCGGATGTTTCCTTTCTTGGACTGTATTCTGTACCTTACATAGTCATGACGCATTGCGCCAAAGACAGTCTGCTTGCTTATATTCCCCTGAGTCTGTGCATAGTCTTCGGGATAAACCATTCCTCTGAAAGTATTCCCCGTATATCTGCGAAAATCTTCCATATCATCGCATTCGAAAAGTCTTATTACATTCTCATCTGCGTATACTATCTCCTCACCGCCCTCGGCATAGTAGATAAAAAAGCCCGCCGGCACATCATTTGGAATAAATGTACTTCCACCTGTTACTACGTGTTTCTTACCCATATACTGGCCCCCATAATACATTAACTACGTAAATTTTATCCCATCGATATAAAACAAATATAAAATTTGAAATAAATTTTTATAATTATTTTCGATATAGAAACTTTCTTGCAACTGTAAGAAAGATCTTGTATGGCAGGGGATTCAGAGCTTTATCCGCTTTTTTGAGTTCCTCTATGATGTGAATATGCTGGGGACAATGGCTCTCACACTTTCCGCAGGCCACGCACTGGGAAGGCATAGCCGGCTCCTTGCGCATTCCGACGATTCTGAGAAATTCCTGTCTTCCGTCACGTTTATTATCCATATACATAGCGTTGTAACACCTGAAAATACTGGGAATGTCAACTCCGCGGGGACATGGCGTGCAATATCCGCAGCCTGTACAGCCCACCTTTATATTTTCATTTATGCTGTCTCTTACTTTTCTGACAAGTTCAAAATCTTCCTCCGTAAATTCATGAGCTTCAACTTCAGACGCTATTCTGCAGTTTTCTTCAATCATCTCTACTGAATTCATACCGGAAAGAACGCAGGTAACCTGTGGCTGGTCCCAAAGCCATCTGAGTGCCAGTTCCGCAGCTGTTCTCTTCTTTTTATCTTCAGCTATATATTTCCTTGCTTTTTCAGGCAGCTGATTCACAAGCTTACCGCCTCTTAAAGGCTCCATGATAATTACGGGGATGCCCTTTTCACCTGCGGCTTCAAGGCCCTTTCTTCCCGCCTGGGATACTTCGTCAAGATAGTTATACTGGATCTGACAGAAATCCCAATCATAGGCATTAAGTACTTCTATAAACATTTCAGTGTTGCCGTGGAAGGAAAAACCAATGTGTTTTATCTGACCTGAAGCCTTCTTTTCTGCAATCCACTCCTCGATTCCAAGTCTCTTAAGTTTATTCCAGGCCTCGAGATCTGAAAGCATATGCATCAGATAATAGTCAATATAATCCGTTCTAAGTCTTGCAAGCTGCTCATTAAAATACTTATCAATGCCTTCCTTACCTGCAATAAGGTACTGGGGAAGTTTGGTTGCTATCTGGATTTTTTCCCTGATATGGTTTTTTTCAAAAATCTCTCCGATGGCAACTTCACTGCCCGGATATATGTAGGCTGTATCGTAATAATTCACGCCAAGCTCATAGGCCTTCATTATTTCCTTTTCAGCCTTGTCCATATCAATATGCGTTCCGTTTTTTGTAAAACGCATGCACCCATATCCAAGAAGCGAGATATCTCCACCCTGTCTGTTTTTTCTGTACTTCATATAATCTCCTGAAATTATGTAATTTATCCCGCACTATCTATCTGCAGGAGTTTTCCGTCAAGTTCCATGTATTTATCTATAAGTGTATCCGTCTCTCCAAGGATAGTGTTCTGATCCTTTTGTCTGCCTGCTTCCTCAAGTCTTCTGGCCATTTCGGACAGTTCATTTGCGCCGATGATTCTGGCAGTACTCTTAAGGGCATGTACCTTGATTGTATAGTTCTCATAGTCTCCGCCATCTGCCAGTGTTTTTATCTCATCAGCCTTCTCACCTGCTGTCTCGTGGAACATCTTCAGAACAAAGAGATAGCTGTTTTCATCCCCACAGTTACTTATTCCCTGTGAAATATCAATCTCAGGAATCTGTGCTATCCACTCAGGTATCCTGCTATAGGCTGCTGCCCTTGCATTATTCTCTGTATTGTCCTGAGGCTTCTCCGATTCTCTGTCGAATCTGTTATTCGTTGGCATTATCACCTTTTCCTCAGGAAGATACTTAAGCAGCATCTCCTCAAGTCCCTTACCGTCAACGGGCTTGGAAAGATAATCAATAAAACCTTTTTCAAGATACATCTGTCTTGCTCCCGCAATTGCATTTGCAGTCAGTGCAATAAAGATCGTATTTTCCGTTCCATCCATGAATCTCAGTTTGTTGAGTGTTTCAATTCCGTCCATGCCTGGCATCATGTGATCTATGAAAATAACATCATATGTATTCTTCTCAGCGGCCTGAAGAGCCTCCAGACCTGAAATTGCAGTATCTACTTTGATCTGCGTTCTCTTCAGCAGATTCTCCACAACTATGAGATTGATCTCTGTATCATCGATGACAAGGATTCTGGCATCAGGAGCATGGAAAAGTTCCCTGTAGGTGGGGTTATCTTCATGCATAACTTTAAGCCTGTCTGTTATGTCACCAATAGGCTCCCAGTCAACTACTTCCTGCTTTATTTCAAATGAAAACTCCGAGCCCTCCCCATAAGTACTGCTGACATTGATCTTGCTTCCCATAAGAGCAAGAAGCTGCCTTACTATGGGCATTCCTAGACCCGAGCCTTCTATGAAGCTGCGTTTTCTCTCCTCCTTTTTTAAAAAAGGATTAACCAGCTTCTCCATATCTTTTTCTTTCAATCCGACACCGGTGTCTGAGATTTTGAATCCCAGCATTATCTCCTTTTCAGAGACCTTGTCGAAATCTACTTCAAGTTTTACTCTGCCCTTATCAGTGTATTTGACAGCATTTGCAAGCAGATTCATAACTATCTGCATAATGCGGGCCTCATCCCCCACCAGTATCCTGGGGATATTGCTGTCACAGACTATTTCCAGCTCCAGTCCCTTCTTGTCAGCTCTTTCATGGACCATATTTATCAGATCCTTCAAAAGTGCAGCAAGCTCATATTGATTAAGCAGAAGTTCCATTCTGCCTTCTTCGATCTTGGAAAAATCCAGAATATCATTAATAAGAACAAGAAGTGTCTTACCTGCGATTTTTATGTCCGAAGCATAATCCAGTGTCCGCTTTTCCGCACTTTCCCTGAGAATCATCTCATCCATGCCAAGAATTGCATTTATGGGCGTTCTGATTTCATGGGACATGCTGGCAAGGAATGTGGATTTTGCATTGTTCGCATCATCAGCTATCTGTTTCTGTTTGGTCAGCTCATCCATGTAGTGATATATCTGTGTTTCGTCCCTGACAGAGTAAATCTCTCCCGATGCATCATTGTTCTGATACAGGGTGTTCACACCAATGGCGTAGGTTTTTTTATCAAAACGGACCGGTTCCTTTTTGCCTGATTTGTCACGCAGCATTTCAACAACACTACGTGAATCACCTTTCAGTTCGGGGAAAAGTGCAAGCGCCGGCTTGTTATAGAAGCTGACATCTCCCTCTTCGTCTGTTGCGATTACGCCTTCTGAGAGTTTATCTATAACGTATTCCCTTGCAAGTGTTCCGACATCCAGAAGGTTGTACTTCAAAATCGCTATGAACATAAAGGCTGCTGCCAGCGGGAATCCCAGCATGGTAAAATCATAAACTTCTGCCATATGGAATGGCTTAAGTATACCGATCGTAACCGAAACACTCTCCGTAACCATCGCAAACAGAACAAAAATAAGCCGCTTTTTGACAATGATCTTATCTTCCCTGATAATAGCTCTTACAAGCAGCGAAATACCTGCAACAATATATAAGGCAATTGTTGCATCCCAGATATGATGCCAAATTCCGTAATCATATTCGAGATCGGGAATCTGGCCATTCATTTCAAAACGGATATTTTTGTAATAAAGACCTGTAGCTCTCGTGGTAATAAGTATTCCATAAGTAACTACATTCATAAGAATCTGACCGATCTGAATGCTTTTAGGCAATTTAACCCCAACCAGTTCAGTGATAAATGCAAGCAGCGCAAATGCAATCCATATTCTACCCATGTAAGAAAACTTAACAGCGGTAAAAAAAGGTTCTTCAGAGAAGCTTGTCAGCTGCAAAAGGTAGCCAACATCATTAACAAGTGTTGCTGCGCAGCTCAAAAACAGATAGGAATGAAGTTTTCCTCTCCAACTCCTGAACACTACAATGCATTCCAATAAAAGTGCTGCAATACTCACACATTGGATACCTATTATCAGCTGATACATTCGGACCTCCAATATTTCTTACACTAAAACTGTCTGTACCTGTCTAGAATTGTCAAAAACCTAATTAGATTATATAACAACAATAAATAGCATACAATCAACTTTCCTTCGGTCCCAGAAATGTCTTCGGAAGTTCTGTATATTTATTGTATACAACAAGCTTTTCCAGAATGACTCCTGCATCCCCTGCATAGAAATTTATGGTGTTTACACCTTTCTTAAGGAGGTTTTGCCCTTTAATTATTCGCTCTCTGTTAAGGATGCCTTCTATCCAATCACTGCTCTGAAGGTCTGATGCGTAATTTTCCGGTACTGTATTTAAGACAGTTATTTCTCCATCATTTACGCTGTAACCAAACTTTAGTCTTCCGCCCTTTACAATAGGATTTCTCATAAGCAGATGGAAGTCTATCGTGTATTCACCTTCTTCATTCAAAAGAATATTGTATTTTACATAAGGAACCTTTCCGCCTGCTATCTCCCCTGCAGAATAACTCATAATTCCGGGAAATACTTTGATTGCAGATCCTGTTTTTCCCAGATATCTGATCACTTCGAATCCGGCATTTCCGCTTCCGGTGTTTCCGGAAAAATGCTCGGCGGACACGCAGCAAAGTCCCTGCTTTTCCGCAAACAGATTTTTCTCTCCAATAGTTTTCGGGCTATCCGCCTTAAATAAAAGATCCGTCTCTGATCTTACGCCGTTGTCAAAACTGATACATACTTTTACCCCGGCCTCTTTTGCTCCGTCTATTAGTTTTCTGTCTACACTGAACTTCACTGTTTTTCTTCCGCCATCAGAAATAGCCACCTTTCCTGAAGGGCAGTCACATTTGAGCCAGGGTGTATCATTTTTTATCTCGTAGGAAAAATCCACATCTCCTCTGCTGTCGATATCAAGCAGAACTTCCTCTGTATCCCTTCTTTCAAATTCATCACTTACAAGTACGGGCATGCCCTGCCAGTGAGAACCCAGATTGTATTTACGTGATCCCCTGAAGGAAACAACAGCCTTGGGCGCATGTATGGGAGTTACCGTCTCCACTGACGGATATGTCCAGTTGTAGTCATCCCAGCTCCTAAAGCCTGTATGGGCGGAACTCATCATATGATTCCACTTGCCATCATTAAATCTGTGGAACTCCTCAACATATCTGATGTCATCGGCAATACGCTCCTGAACGCTTTTCGCATAATGATTGGCATACACGCATCCTCTCTGCGCAAGCTCTCTGTTCATGCCCCTTTCAAGATACATCAGGATAAGATTAAGACTCGCAGCAGCAGGGTAATAGATCATACTAAGATATGTACAGAGTGCATTTCCGGCAAGCTCAGCTTTAAGTGTTTCTGCTTTTTCCAGTATATCTGATACATCCTTGTAAACTCTGTCACCCTCAAGAAAATCGACGGGATTATAGACCATCTCATTCATGGTCTCAGGAGTTCTGACATTATTCCATCTGGTATAGCCCTCAAGCACGGAAGCAATCATTTCCTTTTGGGAAGGAGTTACAGCATTCCCAAACTGGATATCTATCCAGTTTTTAGCAAAATCTTCTGTTTTGTTCAGTGCCTTCTCGCCCATTTCCTCGTAATTATAGGCAAGCTCCATGAAAAAGCAGAGCGGATACTCATTGAACTTAAGGTCACCTACATTGACTATCCACATATCCCTGACACCTGCCTCATAGGCAAGGCTCATCTGCTCCCATGTCTTGGTGAGCCTGTTGCAGTTAACCCACTCATAGCTAATAGGGCCGCCATGATAATCGAAGTGGTAATACATACCGAATCCGCCCGAATGCTTCGCCTCCTCTTTTGTGGGAAGGGCTCTGACATTTCCATGGTTATCATCACTCAAAAGGTATATTACATCCTCAAGTTCATCCCAGTCCTTTAAGCCCTCACAGGTTTTATCCCCGTAATAGTAATCTTCAACTTCTTTATATATTGCAAGCATCCTCGGAACCTCTTTGAGATCCGGATTTACCTGCTCCTTTATAATCGCGTTCTGTACTTTTATTGCTTTCTTTATTACATCGATATTTTCCTTAAGCGTGGCATTCTCCGGCAAAAGCTTTGAATCGCTCTCGCCTCTCATACCGATGGTGATAACATTATCAAAAGCCTTATTTCTTTTAACTCCGTCCTCCCAGAATCTGCTTATGCCTTCTGCGTTGGAAATAAAGCTCCAGGTAGAATCATCGCTGTATTTTTTATACTGCCTCTGCCACTCAACACCTGCTCTGCACATGGGTTCATGGTGTGATGCTCCCATAATTACGCCAAGCTTATCCGCAAGTATTGCATTCTCAAGGCCGGGTCCATCCTCAGAAAAAGAAGAATTCCACATTGCAGGCCAGAAATAATTTCCATTAAGCCTGAGCAGAAGTTCAAAAATCTTTCTGTAGGCTTTGGCATTAACATCACCAAATTTCTCCGTGCACCAGTTTCCGAATGCCGGCCATTCATCATTTATGAAAAAGCCTCTGTATCTGACGGAAGGCTCCTTTGAAACTATCTCTTTATCAAGTTCAAGGATAACCTCCTCTTTCTTTTCAGGCTTTGCATCTCCGAAATAGATAAGCGGCGATACTCCGCACAGTCTGGATAATCTGAACATTCCATAGATAGTTCCGCGCTTGTCACTTCCGGCGATAACAAGAAGTTCCCTGATTTTTCCATTGTCACCAAAAGGTGCTGTCACATGAATTATCTTGTAAACTTCGTGCTTACCAAGTATGTCATCAAGATTTATCTTTCCTTCGGTAGTAAGTTTCTCCAATAACTTACTGTTTCCGCATGTGGCCATAAGAATGGCTGTCTCATCTGCCTTATTGACATCAGCTACAATATCAGGTCTTTTTCCTGTCACGCATAAAATGTCTTCCGCAACAGTCTCACCTATCATTTTTATCCCTTCAAAGCTCTCGGATTCAATTATGAATCCTGCAAGTTTATCGTCTCCAAATACATTAAAAAAGCTCATAATAATACCTCCGCATTTTCCTATTATTGCATAGTAAAATAGCGGAGGCTTATTCATTGTTGCTATTCTTAGGACGTTATTTGCTTTTTTACGATTTCGCAGCCTTCATAAATGCTGTGCTTATCACACTGTAAATCAGATATGTGATAAGTGTTCCAAAGCACACGTCTGTCAGGAAATGATTAGTCACATCTTTATTACAGCCTTATGGTTCCTGCTTATTTTGGCAAGATGCATTCCTTTAAAAATTGCAGCTGCAGCCACAACAACATATACAACAGCTAATAAGCACCCCTTTTCCCTCGATGTGTTTCCATTCTTATCTACTACAAAATAAAAAGGTATAAACAGATTGAGAATACGTAACGATGGGATTCTCTGCAAAGCGTAATTGCATTCGTCCAAAAACATAAGCACACCATTGTAAAAGATCATGGAGGCAAAGAGATATGTCATATCTCCACTGCTGTCACGCCCGGTACTACATCCTCTTAGAAGAGCGATACAGATACCCATTCCAAGGACATCTCTTTGCGTTGCTATTATCCATGCCAATATCATTTACAGCTTAAGTCCGGGCAGCTTTTATACTGCACCGCTCCGCAGATCAGGCTGCATCTGATGCAGCTTTTTTCTGAATAAAGCTTTCCGTACGCTTCTGTACGTTCTCCTTAAGATTTACAAAGAAAAGGAAATTATCATAAAGATGAAGACTGCCATCAGGGAAAATATCCAGGACTTTAGGATACTGACTGGTATCAATACCGGTTACTACAAGCGAGCCTCTTACCGGGTCAATATATGCGCCATACTTTCCGGCTTCAACGGAAAGTATGGCCCCCGACTTGCTATCCTGAGTAACAGTTCCTTTATTGAGCTTTTTAGAAGCCGCTGTGCTGTCAGTTCTCCAGTTAAGAGGATTGATTGAGATAGCCTTTGTGCCTGCAGGCGTGATCATAGAATCTGTAACTGTTCCATCTTCGCAATCAAAACTTACCACAACACCTGTATCTGTCTCTCCCGTTGCCGGAACTATCTGAGGATACTTAGCTATCATATCTTCTGTCATACTCCATCCGATAGCGTAGACAGCTATAAGATTATCCCTGAGACTTACTGCTCTTTCTCCATTTCCACCATAGTATTCCTCAAGGAGCCTGTAGCACATATCTGCTCCCTGTGAAAATCCTGCAAGAATAAGCGGCCTTCCATTGTTCTTGTGCTCTAAGTAATACTTAAATGCCGCTGAAACGTCCATATATGCATTCTTCATTGCCTGCTCTTTTGCCGCAGCATCTTCCATGGCATAGACATTGATTGATGCCTGCCTGTAGTACGGCGCATATATCCGGGCTGTCTCTGCATAAATAGCCTGCTGCTGGTTCATGGCATTTCTGAATCTGGTTTTGTATTTAGGTGTAATAGCCGAATTGCTCTCACTGATGGTATCAACTGTTGGTGCAACAATAAAAACATCCACAGAATTCTCAGGATAAGCACCATCATAGAGCCAGTTATCAGAAATCGAAAAATCCAGAGGGCTCGTGAAAGGCAATACCCTCGCTGCTTTGGCAGAAATCCCGGCAGGAAATACTACCACCATAATCAGAAGTATTGCAGCCATCAGTCTCAAACTATTTTTCATCATCGATTACTCCTTTCATGAGTTTTTCTCATTATCAGAACCCCCGAGCTGTACATTTTTGCCTCTTAGAAGCAAGGCAACGCTTGCAGCAATCAGAACTCCAACCGCAGGCATTACTGCATTTAAATGTCCAAGCATTACTCCCGGGAACCCTAAAATGAAAACACCATATAAAATAATTTCCAGTAGTACCATTAGATCTTTATTCCACACGCTCCAGGAAAACAGAATTCATTCCCGTTTCCTTCATAAGGTCTCTCATGGCCTTTGCATACATTTCGCCATGGAAGCCCTGATACCAGTTAATGTAGAAGAAACCGCCTACTTCTATAGCCTGCGCCATCATGCCCTTTTCCTGCATTGCATGGAACGCCGTAATACGAATGCGTTTTCCATACTCATCTGCCTTCAAGGTTCCAAGATAACTTACAGAACCGGAAATTTTTGCTGATGATCTCCGCTCAATAACTATATTGTCAAGAGCACCTGCAGCAAATGCCTTTGCATATCCTTCGCATATACCACGGTATACTCCGCAGAGCATCTTGATATTCTGCTCAGTAGAAAAACCGCTCAGGAATCCTCTGTATGTTTTATTTAATACCTCATCACCATTTTTTAAATCTTCCGGTTTAAAACTATAAGGAGCATGAACCACCTGGTGCAGTAGTGAATTGGTATTCCCCATAACCTTCCGCACACTTACGGGTGATATGATATCTATGGGCAGCTTATTATCCGGATGCACTTTCTGCATGGCCTTAGCCAGAAATACAGCAAGCAGTGACATGGGACTTCCGCCAACAGATTTTGCATATGCCATGAATTCATCACTTGACACACTGATGCTGTACCCTCTGCAATCCTCCCGTGTTGAAAATGCTTCATCTCTAATGACTTTGTTTTTTCCAAAGATGCCATGAGTACCTTAGGATCAACAGGATCTGACATAAGATATGCATCCGCATCCTGTCCCGGAACCACACCATCTTTTTCTGTAAATACACCCTCCGGTACCGGATACTCTTTTCCATCAAGTTCGCAGTAGTAATAATAGAGGAAGGTCTCAAGTACAGACTTAAATCCTGTGCCATCGTAAGGAACATGATCAACATACATCCAAAGGACTTTACCCAGATAACAGAAGGTCACTGAATGAAAATTACCGGCTCTTTCAAATGGCTCTATAACCTCGCTGGTTTCCTCAATTACAAATGGAAGCTTGTTTTCAAGCAGAACAAGTTTCCCGTTACGGGTGGCCTCAGCATAGGTAACATAAGGGTAAATCGATATAGTTTTATCCCATGCTTTTCTGATAGCTTCAGGACATACCTTTTCAGCCATATCAAAGCGATACGTCATAAAGAAAGCCTTATTTGTCAGATATGATCCTTTGGCGAACATTCCTGCTGTGACAGGACGGATTTCTTTCCACTTCTCAACAAAAGGATCTCCTTCGATAACTACCTTCAATTTCCTTTCGCGCTTGAATTTACCTTCCTTCAGAGATCTGACTGTATCCCAGCCGTTACACTGACCCGAGCACAGGAAGCTGTCAAACTTCGACAATATATAAAGCGCATAGAAATAATTAACTGTGGTATCTTCAAGAGCATCAATATATGCCTGACCCTGATTTGCCTTTTGCTCATACTCATAAATAAGCGTAGTCCCTTGTTTTTCAAGATCAGATATACTCATTCTCTCCTGGGAAATGGCTATTACCTTTCCGGGAAATGCTGCCTTAATCTTGTCAAAATTATCATTGTCTTCAGTTGCCAGGAAAATCTTTTCATATCCATCCTCGTCAAGCCATTCCCTAATAACACAGATCATCTGCTCTGCAGTTGCATGGACACGGTCTGCACCAAGATTAGCTGTCTTGTAATCAGTTCCTCTTGCAAGGACACCCAGTGTCTTTTTCCCGCCCAATACCGCATCGGCATACTCTTTCATATCAGCGGCAAACTTTTCATCCAAAATGCTCTCATCAAAGCTTGCAGGATACTGGCAGCCATACCAGGATGTGGAAAAGACTGCGAACAGATCTTTTAGCACAAGGCAGTTATCCTCGGTGGCATCCTCAGGCTTGGGATTAATATGGAAATATCTGCAAAGAAGTTCTTCCGGATATCTGGTACATCCCGGTCTCAAAAAAGCTTTCAATCCTCTAGGAGCACCAGCATTTGAAACCATGGATATGTTAGCCAGAATCGCTCCAATTCCGGCTATTTTTGTCATAACAACTTCAATGTATTTAAATGGTCCTTTCCTTCCACCGGTAAAAGCCTGCCATAAAAATACATTCTGAAATGCTGCAATTGAGCTGACATATGACCAGTCACGTTTTGTATATCCCATCTCAAAAGGACTTGGAGTCATCCTGAGTGTCGTCTTTTCCGGCTCCTGTGACAGACTCTCAACAATGTGAACCCTGTCTGTTCCCTCAAAGAACCACTGCAGCCTTCCGTCAGGCGAGAAAACTTCCAGATCTGTATATTTAATTGCGGTCCTTGCCACACCAAGGCTATACTCATCAATGCTCTCTATCTCAATCCTGTCAAACTGCTTAAAAAAATCCAGACAGAGATTGTCGGTATCATCTTCATCATAGTAAATAAACGGAGCATAAACCGCTCCCCCATTGGTCATCTTAAGAATCAATCCCCTGACATTCTCCGGGAAAAGGAGCATGTTATCAATATAAGCAAGGTCGTAGTTTTCAATCCTGCCTTCCGGGTCTGTTACATGAAATCGCACTTCCCCTTCCCTTACCTTTTCAAGCGCATCATAAAAAACATTCGGTCCATGGCTAAGCGTTGTCAGTTCTTCCTTACTTGCTTCTAAAATATTTAACATAGCAGATCTCCTTTTCTGGTCCAGGGGGGACGGGGTTTGTGGTCCATTAATTTCCCCTAAATTACCAGCCGTATCCTGTTTTTCAACTCTGTCTCTTCCAAGTATGTATATTCCATAGATGTCGTCATTCCCTTTAGCAATGTAAGCGCAAGTTCATCTCCATCATCGGTAATGTCAAGACGTTCTCCACCATAGTTAATAATCCACTCTGCACTCTCTGTGGCCTCGGAGTATTCACACACCGCCCTGATACGTGGATTTTCCAAAAGAGAAGTAAGCATTTGTGTACTCTCCTCAAAAGCCAGATGGATTCTCCCTGCTGTCTTTGATGCTATCTGGTTCTTATTACAATAGTTTTCTATCTCCCCGGCCATGCCCAGGAAATCATAATCTCTGCTTTCGATATTAAGTTCCAAAACCTTCAGCTTCTTTATAAATCTACGGGTATTTTCCCTCTGGGGATGCTCAAAAATCTGCTCCGGAGTGCCATCCTCATAAATGCTGCCCTCGTCCATGTAGAAAACCCGGTTGCTGATGCTCCTTGCAAAATTCATCTCATGAGTGACAATCATCATGGTTTTACCGGTCTTTGCAAGGTCTCGGATAACCGCCTGTACCTCTCCCACCATGGTGGGATCAAGGGCACTGGTAGGTTCGTCCAAAAGTATTACCTCAGGATCCATAGCCAGCGTGCGGGCTATAGCAATACGCTGTTTCTGTCCGCCTGAAAGTTCATCAGGATAGTTCAGAGCCTTTTCTGCCAGACCTACCGTACGCAAAAGGCGCATACCTTCATCGTAGGCTTCCTGTTTGCTCTTACCCAGCATATCCATGGGAGCCATCATGATGTTTTCGATCACAGTCTTGTGACCAAACAGGTTGAAGCTCTGGAATACCATTCCCATCTTCCTGCGCACCTTGTTTATATCACACCCTTGCGCAGTTACCTCAGTATCATCAACCCATATTCTGCCTGATGTAGGCTTTTCCAATTGGTTAATACATCTGAGAAGCGTACTCTTGCCCGTGCCTGACGGACCTATTACGGAGATCACATCGCCATCATGTATTTCCACACTGACATCCTTAAGCGGAGTGACATTAGGATATTGTTTTTTCAGATGCTCTATTCTAATCATCAATATTCACCCCTTTCAGAATATCCGAGGGCTTGCGGCGTTTCGGATCCAGATTGACACTGATCCTGCTAACGAGAAGTCCGAACAGTCCTTCCATCACAAAGTATACGATGGTCACGGCTATCAGCGGAAAGAATGCTTCGTATGTGCGGCTGCGCACGATATCTCCCATCTTTGTAAGATCCTGTACAGCGATATATCCAACAATTGATGTTGCCTTGATCAGCCCCACAATTTCTCCCTTATACGATGGCAGCACATGAGGCAGTGCCTGTGGCAGAATAATCTTAAAGAAGGTCTTTCTGTCTGAATACCCCAGTGCATATGCAGCTTCATATTGTCCTTTATCTATTACGCCCACGCCCATCCTTAATAATCCGTACACTGCTGCACCGAAGGTGAACGTAAAGCCAATCACTGCAACAACAATACCGCTTACGGAAACCGAGCTGAAGATGATGTAATAGAGTATCATCAAAAGGACTACCATCGGCATGCCCTGTACAAGCCACAAAGAAAAACGAGTGACAGAGTTCACTATGGGATTGCCTTTTCTGCACATCATGAACACACCAAATCCCAAAAGCGTGCCAAACAGAATTGTCAAAAGCGTAATAAGCATTGTTGTTCCAATGCCTTCTATAAACAGTTTATAACGGCCTTCGCGAATAAAGGTTTTATTGAAGCTGCTCCTGATACTATTCAGAATTGAATTCTCCGTGGTCATTTCCGCCCCGGATGTCGCAGAAGTCCGCACAACAAGCACAAACGCAGCAGGATAGTATTCAAGGAAATCCACCGCTTCCGCGCGCTCATCAGTAATGATGATGCTGCCGGCTCCAATATCTGCCTTTCCCGATTGCACAGCGGCAAGTATGGCGGAGAACTCCATACCGGTAAACTCCACCTTAACATCCATCTCCTTGGCCACCATCAGGATTATCTCAAGATCAAATCCCCTAAGTTCGCCATCCCCGCCGACATAACTCATAGGCTCCAGTGTATCGCAGGCAGCCACACGAATTGTTCCATTTGTGCCTTCCCAATCCTGCTCCGGAAGGCTTTTAACGCTATCGTCCGCTCCTGTCCACTTATCCCAGGCCTTCTGAATCTCTGTCTCAGAGATTGCATCGTAGGCAGCCTGCCATTCGTCCCTGCGTGCATCGCCCTTGGCAAAGGCTATGCCAAACTCACCATCCTTGAGATTCTGGGGAAATAATACAAATTCAGGATTCCTGTTGAGCACCAGCTGACTGACTGCATTGTTCATCAGGAATGCATCCGTTTTCTTTGTTTTAAGTGCCTGTATCATATCAGGCGTGGTGTTGAAGAAAGTAAACTCACCAACATCCGGGGCTTTACTCTTTACCAGCTCCTCAAAGGGCGCGCCTGTAAGCATTGAGACAGTCTTTCCGGAAAGGTCGGAAAATTCGGTCAATTCCGGTTGAACATTCGACATGTCACCACTGTTTTTATCTGTGGTTTCGGAGACGTTCTCAGGATCCCTGACCATTACAGCGATTTCCTCTACACATGTCGGCTGAGAGAAACGTATTGCTTCCTCCCTTTCAGGTGTAATAAATAACCCGGCAAAAATGCAGTCCACATCGCCACTCTGGGCAGCTGTAATGATTCCTCCATAGTCATAGATTTTGAATTCTATTGTCGCACCAAGCCATGCCGCAAAACGATAGGCAAGCTCGATATCGTAACCTCTCAGCTCTGTGCCGGAATAGTAAGTATAAGGCTCGTATACAGCAGATGTACCCACCACCAAATGAAGATCCGAATTCTCCGGGATGGAAATCTCCGGCATCGTATCTTCCCGCTTTACAAGCCAGCGTTCTCTCATCTCATCCAGCGTACCATCTGCTTTTACCTCATCCAGAAATTTGTTAACCTTGTTCTCCAGATCAGGAATCTTTGTATTCGGGGCAATGGCTACTGCCATGGTGTAGCTCTCGCCTAATGATTCATCTAAGAGCCTGACCCCCTGCTGTCCATTGCTTATGGATGTTTCCATACTGATCCTTCCATAAACAAAGGCATCCAGTTTTCCCTGGCTGACCGCAGTGTATCCCGTAATAGTATCTCTGTAAAACTCAATCTCTGCCTGTGGCAATTTCTCTGCCACCAGTTTGTCGTCATCTGTGTTATCCGGTATACCGATCTTGCGCCCCGGTTCATTCAACTGTTCCAAAGAAGTGATTACCGCTTCGTCCGCCGCATTGTTTTTAGCACCACAGCCGGAAAGTATACACAATCCCAAAGTTAAAATGATGATAAGTACTTTATGGTATTTTATCTTTAACATAAAACCTCCACTAAACACGAGTAGTCAGGGGGACAGGAGTTAATGGTTCACATCATCATGCAATTGCCTCCAGTTCGGATATGCTGTCTTTTATCCTTACATCTTTTAATTCCGGCAATCCAATTCCAATTCCTGCTATAAGGAAAAGGAATCTTACCAAACCTAATATTTTGATAATAGTTAGTTTTTCATCATATATCTTCTCATCTACCCCATCAAAATAGTATTTAAGCGTATCGTAAAACAGTTTCGAAGTAATATCCTTATCTATTCCCAAAAAGGTTTTAGAATTATTTTCATGCAAATTAAATGCTATATATGTCATATACAATCCTGCAAATTCGAAAACAGCATTTCCCCTGCTTAAGGTATCCATATCGATGAGAATCATTTCATCGGAAGAAACCATAATATTTTTTACCTGAATATCTCCATGAACGATATTATTAGCAGAAGGAATGCTATTAATCCTGTTCAATACTTTTTCGTACAAATCATCCGGTAAATATTTCTTTATTTCATCCAGATATTCCAAATACACAGACTTAATATCAGGAAGGTTGTCATCCATGGCCTCAACGGAATGAACACTTTTGATAAAATCTGCATATTTCTTGCAAAGATCATCTAACTGATCCATGTTCTCTATCAGATAGTCGTCAAAATTCTTTGCTTTAATCAGCTCAAATACTGCTCCGTACTTATCTCCAACTTTTACAATATCAAATGGAATTGCAGTGGGAATTCCCAATAAAAATGCATCTTTGGTCTTCCTGATCTCACTTTCAATCGAAGGAATATCCTGGACAGTATCGAATACTTTAATAATCGTATCCTCATCAAGACGATAAACCGTTCCCATTGCACCTCTTCCGACAACATCGCAGCCCTCTACAGAAAACTCACGCATTTTTTTCTTAACATCCAAAAAGGTTGAAAAACCGGTCATTTCAAAAATGTCATATACTTCTGATGATACGTTCCTTACAATCAGCTTGTCCGTGGTTTCCTTACTAAGTTTTAAGAGGAAACGCAGTCCTGCACTTGATATATACTCAAGCCGCTCAGCATCAAACAGATATCCGGGATTGTTATTCTTTTCCAGAATATCCCTGACTTCTGCCTCAATATTTTGAACATTATCTGAACTGATCCTTCCTTCAAGCGAAATGACAAAAACACCATTTTCTATAGAATAATTCATGCTGAGTTACTCCTTTCGGTTTTGTTAACTGCTTTTCTCACAGGATTTTCTGATCACAACAGGCCATACACACATAGCAAACAGCAGCATTATCAGCCTTACTGTAAAATTGCCCCAGTGAACACCCAGCGCTGCACCAATTGTTGCCGGTCCAAAGTGTTCTTTCCACGCAAGAGCAAGTGCTACTCCAACAGCCACCAGCATCGGCAGATTCTTATGCCCTACCGGAATCTCATGTAAGAATGTCCAGAAGCTTTTCATCTCCTTCAGTTCTTTTTGCGACTATTCTAACCACACAGACAAGTATCACATATTCCACCTGTAGCATTTCTAAGTTCCTGCAGCAAAAGCAAATATTGAATATCAAATTCCATAGAAACCTCCTTACTCCCATTTGGATGATATGCCGCGTCATCAGCCGCATCCTCTGTTTCCGGTTCCACATACTGCTGATCCGCTCTCTCTATGGTATCAGGATAGATCTTAATAAAATCTTTTTTCATGGAAATAGGGACATAGTTCTGCTCTTTATACTGTGCTGATTTTTCATCCCAGTCCTGTTTGCCCCATTCACGCACATCGTCATCAGCTACAACCATATAAGCCTCAGCTGGGTAAGGATTTCTTTTATCCAGCGCATAATTCATCATGCTTGTATCACTGCCGCTGTTTCCGAAGGCAAGAACCGGATACTGTCCTATTTCACGTTCTATCCAGATGGTCTTGTTTGCGTTCAGATTCTTTTGTATAAACCCTCCTGTAATTACCAGTTCATCTCCATCGGCATACTTATAATCCATGTTTGAGGAAGTCTCTTCATTGCCTTTTACCTTCACTTCAAACTCAGTTCCGATAACATGGGCCGGAGAAACATAATCTTTGATTGGGGAATTCGCTACGATAGCTCTTGTGGTAGTTCTCTCTGTACCACTTACAACATAGATAGTAAATCCATTGTCGTAGAGGTACTTCACCACCTCCACCATTGGCAGATAGAACCCATCAATATATCGCATGTTCTTAAAGCTATCTGTCTGTTTTTGTCCAAACTCCACAGCGTAATCATAAAGCTCCTGGATAGTCATTCCGGCATAAGCCTTTGCAAAGTTCCTTGCCAGTTCCTCACCTGCCGTATATCCCGGCTGTATCTCGGCTGCGGCAGCCTTTAATTCATCCGATACTCTTTCAGGATGGTCCACAAGACAATAGTTTATGAACATCATAGTGTCATAATAGGTATAGTAAGTTTCACAGGTAAGAGTACCATCCATATCAAATACAGCAATGCGATTCTCTTCCGGAATATAATCTGCTTCATTCTTTTTATCCGTTACCTTTGCCACATAGCTTCGAAGACTCTCTGCCGCCTCAGAATCAGCAGCCCAATACTCTGAAAGAGCTTTGGAAGTGTTTTTTTCACATCCCGAAATGCCAATAATGCATATAAACATTATCAAAGTCATGATCAACGATACTATACGAGAAGCTTCATACTTTTTCATGTTATTCACCCTTTGCAAGAAAACTTTTATGCGATTACATCGTAATATTATTTTATCATTTTACGTTTATTGCTTTTGTTAAAATTGTATAAATATCATGTCTAATAAATGAAACACAGACAATAAATCAGGTTTCTTCTCTGTGTTTTGTTGCTTCTATTATGTCCATCGACTATAAATCTATCTGTTGTATTTAATATGGAATGGATTTGTAGCAGACAAACAGAAAAAATGGTCTGCTGGGAATATATAATAGAATGCGACAGAATAATCATTATTCTGCCGCAGATAAGAAAATAAATAAAAATCTAAAATTTGAAAGAGTCATCAGATCGCATGGTCAGCGTTAACCTGCTTACGTCCAGGCTCTTTTTCATAAGGAAGTTCTGCTCTCGCCCATAAATGGGCTCGCCAGAACAACAGCGTTCTCTAAACTCAAACTTCCCTCTCGGTCGTTCTCGTTAAGAGAACGACTGTTTCGATTTGCGAACCATTGTCCAAACTAATCTTCATATCTTTTGAGATGATAGGAAGCTTGAATTCAATGGACTTAAGCCATTGGCCGTTCTCTTGTTCTTCTTCGTAAATCTCAACCTTTTCTATGAATTGTGTCAGAAACTCTCTGCGTTCCGCTTCATTCATTGGTTCATACATTTTATCGAAAAAGATTAGCGCTTTGTAGATATTATCTCCACAAACCTTTTCAGCAAGTATCGACCGCTTCTTTGCTTTAGCCTCTACTAAGGCATTTTCTGTCTCTTCGATTTTATCATAAGTCTTACTGAGGCGATCCTCTAAATCTGCTTTTCTTCTCTTGTAATGCTTATCTTCATAATCCAAGTTGTCCAAATCTGAAAGAATGGCATCCTTGTTCAAGTAACTTTGGCGTAGCGTCTTTTCCTGAGCAGATATTTCCTGATCAAGCGCTGTGGTATCAACTTCCATAT